>WGFB01000033.1 GCA_015492435.1 Gammaproteobacteria bacterium
CCATGCGGATTATTGATGGGGGGAAGTTGAGGGGAAACGGACTGTGACTTCCAGGCCGCCCAGAGTCGAGTCTCCCAGGATGAGGGTGGCCTTGTGGTGTTGGGCGACGCGCTGGGCGATGGACAGTCCGAGCCCGCTGCCGGGGATTTGCTGGACGGCGCGGCCACGGTAGAAGCGCTCCATGGCCTGGGCGCGTTCCTCCGCGGGGATGCCGGGGCCGCTGTCGGCGACGATGAGTTCGACGCCCTGATTCCCGGAGGCTTGCACCCGGACCTCCACCGTCCCGCCTTCAGGGGTATAGCGGATGGCGTTTTCCACCAGGTTGCGCAGCAGAATGCTCAGCGCGTCGAAGTTGCCATGTACACTGCCCTGGCATTCGGAGGCCAGCGACAGGTCGATATTTTTTTTCCGGGCGGCCTGCGCGGCTTCGCCCAGGATGTCCCGCGCCAGGGCGCGGAGATCGACTTTGCCCTTGTTCGCGTAGGCGGTATCGGGGTCCAGGCGCGCCAGGGTGAGGAGCTGTTGCACCAGGTGGGTAGCGCGGTCCACGCCCTGCACCAGTTGCCGCAGGGCGTGGCGGCGGGCCGTCTCGTCTGCGCTGCCCTGGGCAACCTGGGCCTGCACCTTGAGGGCCGCCAGGGGAGTGCGCAGTTCGTGGGCGGCATCCGCGGTGAAACGGCGCTCGTTTTCGAAGGCCGTTTCCAGGCGATGGAAGAGCTGGTTGAGAGATTCGACCAGCGGCCGGCTCTCCGTGGGTATGTTCTCCAGGGGCAGGGGCTGCAATTGCTCGGGATCCCGCCGGGCGACGTCCCGCGCAAGATCCAGCAGCGGGCGCAGGGCGCGGGCAATGCCGAACCAGATGAGCACGGCCAGCAGCGGCAGGCTGAGGAGGATGGGGATCAGCAGGCGCTGGACGATGGCTTCCACCAGTTCATTGCGGATCTCCAGGCTCTGCGCCACCTGCACCCGGATGGTGCCATCTGGATTGGAGAGTGAATAGACCCGCCAGCGCTGCTGGTTCAGGGAGCGTTCGCTGAAGCCATTGGCCGCGCCGGCCAGGGGGGAAGTGGGTGCGTTATCCGAGCGCAGGGCCAGCTTGCTGCCCTCGGTCCATACCTGGAAGGCCAGTTTGCGCTCGTATTCGTGTCCGGTGGTGATTTCCGCCTCATAGGCGGAGATCACATTGTTGCCGAACTGGCCGAAGAGCCGTTCTTCTTCCAGTTCATGGGAGCTCATGGCCAGCAGCACGCGCGCCGATTGCGCCAGTTGGGCATCGAAGAGTTCCTCGATCTCGTGGTGGGCCTCGTAGTATCCACTGAGCGCCGTCACTCCCCAGCTGACGATGACGATCAGCAGGAGGGTGACGAGAAGGCGCTGGCGGATGGAACGGGTCACGCGGGTTTGTCGATGACATAGCCCACGCCTCGCAGGGTGCGGATCAGGCCCGGGCCCAGTTTTTTGCGCAGGTGATGGATATAGACTTCCACGGCGTTGCTCTCCACTTCCTCGCCCCAGGCATAGAGGCCTTCTTCCAGGCGCGCGCGGGACAGGACCTTGCCGCGGTTCTCCAGCAGCATGTGCAGGATGGCGAATTCCCGCTGCGACAGCTTGACGGGCTTGCCGTCGAGGGTGACGGTATGGGCTGCGGGGTCCAGTACGAGGTTGCCATGCTCGATGAGCGGGCTGGCGCGCCCCTTGTGGCGGCGCACCAGAGCGCGGATGCGCGCGTTGAGTTCGGCCAGGTCGAAGGGCTTGATGAGATAGTCGTCGGCTCCCGCATCGAGCCCCTGAACGCGGTCGGAGACGGTGTCGCGCGCCGTCAGGATGAGCACCGGCAGATCGTTGTCCGCCGCCCGCAGGGATTTCAACACATCCAGTCCCGAGCGGCCGGGCAGGCCGAGATCGAGGATCATGATCTCGTAGTCTTCGGTCTGCAGGGCGGCCTCCGCCTGCTCGCCGTTCTCCATCCAGTCCACGGCATAGCCGGACTGCTGGAGGCCGGCCTGGATGCCGTCGCCCAGCAGCTTGTCGTCTTCCACCAGCAGGAGGCGCATAATGGTGTTCCGCTCAATTTACCAAGGCAGGCAGGACCCCTGCGCCAGAATACGCTAGTCGCGCCGCGTCACCAGTTCCGTGTGGCGCACATCCTTGCCCTCGACGAAATATATCACATATTCACAGATGTTCTTGGCGTGATCGCCGATGCGCTCCAGGGCGCGCGCGGCCCACATGATGTCCAGGGAGCGCTTGATGGTGCGCGGGTCCTCCATCATGAAGGTGACCAGCTGGCGCATGGTGGCCTCGTATTCGCGGTCGATCCTGGCGTCTTCCTGGGTGACCTCCAGGGCGGCCTGGGATTCCATGCGCGCGAAGACATCCAGCGCATTGTGGAGTATGCGGTGCACCAGCTCGCCCAGGTGCTGGATCTCGATGTACTGGTTTTCCGGGCGCGGAATCTTGGTGAGATGGGCCCCCATGCGCGCTACCTTCTCGGCCTGGTCGCCGATGCGCTCCAGGTCGGTAATGGTCTTGATGACGGCCACCACCAGGCGCAGGTCGCTGGCCGCCGGCTGGCGCCGCGCCAGCACCTGGGTGCATTCCTCGTCGATGGCCACCTCCATGGCATTGACCTCGTGGTCGCGCTCGATGACCTTCTCCGCCAGCAGCAGGTCGCCCTCCGCGAGGGCCTTCACCGCATCCAGCACTTGCTGCTCCACCAGGCCGCCCATGGTCAGAACGCGGTTGCGGATGTCCTCCAGTTCGGCGTTGAACTGCTTGGAGATGTGTTGCCCGAATAGATTTTCGCTCATTTCTCTTTCCTTTTTTGCGTGAGACGTTAAACGTTAGACGTGAGACGAACCACGCCTAACGTCTCACGTCTCACCTAGTCACCCGTAGCGTCCCGTAATGTAGTCCTCAGTCTGTTTCTGCGCCGGGTTGGTGAAGATGGTGTTGGTCTTGTCGTACTCGATCAGCCTGCCCATGAAGAGGAAGGCCGTATAGTCGGATACCCGCGCCGCCTGTTGCATGTTGTGTGTGACAATGATGATGGTATAGCGTTCCTTGAGCTCGAAAATGAGTTCCTCGATCTTCAGGGTCGAAATGGGGTCCAGGGCCGAGGCCGGTTCGTCCAGGAGCAGGACCTCGGGCTCCACGGCGATGGCGCGGGCGATGACCAGGCGCTGCTGCTGGCCGCCGGACATGCCCAGGGCGTTCTCGTGCAGGCGGTCCTTGACCTCGTCCCACAGGGCGGCGCGGCGCAGGGCCTTCTCCACCGTTTCGTCGAGGATGTGGCGCTTTTTGATGCCCTGCAGGCGCAGGCCGTAGGCGACGTTCTCGTAGATGGTCTTGGGAAAGGGATTGGGTTTCTGGAACACCATGCCCACGCGGCGGCGCAGGTCCACCACGTTGACATCGGGATGATAGATGTCCTCGCCGTCGAGAAGAATCTGACCATCCATGCGCACCCCGTCCACCAGGTCGTTCATGCGGTTGAAGCAGCGCAGCAGGGTGGATTTGCCGCAGCCGCTGGGGCCGATGAAGGCCGTCACTTGGCGGCGGGGAATGGCGAGCTGTATGTCGTGCAGCGCATGGGTCTCACCGTAGTACAGGTTGAGGTTCCTGACTTCGAGACAGGTTTGCGGGGCGGCCGCCGTATCGGTGGGGGCATTCTTGCCCAGTGCTTCCATGGAGATGGAGTGGGTGGGGTTCGCGTTCATGGGGTTCCTCAATGCTCCAGTGACTTGTATTTTTCACGCAGACGGTTGCGAATGGCAATGGCCGCCAGGTTGAGCACCACAATGACCAGCACCAGCAGCAGGGCGGTGGCGTAGACCAGGGGGCGCGCCGCCTCTACGTTGGGGCTCTGGAAGCCCACATCATAGATGTGGAAGCCCAGGTGCATGAACTTGCGGTCCAGGTGCAGATAGGGGAAATCCCCGTCCAGGGGCAGGGCGGGGGCCAGCTTGACCACCCCCACCAGCATCAGGGGGGCCACCTCGCCGGCGGCGCGGGCGATGGCGAGGATGAGGCCCGTCATGATGGCCGGGCTGGCCATGGGCAGCACGGTGCGCCACAGGGTCTCCGCCTTGGTGGCCCCCAGGGCCAGGCTGCCCTCGCGCACGGCGCGCGGCACCCGCGACAGGCCTTCCTCGGTGGCGACGATGACCACGGGCACGGTGAGCAGGGCCAGGGTGAGGGAGGCCCACAGGATGCCCGGCGTGCCCATGGTGGGGGCCGGCAGAGCCTCGGGAAAGAATAACTGGTCGATATTGCCGCCGAGAAAATAGACGAAAAACCCCAAACCGAAGATGCCGTAGACGATGGAGGGGACGCCGGCGAGATTGTTCACGGCGATGCGGATGGTGCGCGTCAGCAGGCCCTGGCGGGCGTATTCGCGAAGATAGATAGCGGCCACCACCCCGAAGGGAGTGACGAACACGGACATGAGCATCACCATCATGATGGTGCCGAAGATGGCGGGGAAGATGCCGCCCTCCGTGTTGGCCTCGCGCGGCTCGTCGCTGACGAACTCCCACAGCTTGGCGAAATAGTGCCCGGCCTTGTCCGGCAGCGACATGGCATTGGGACGGAAGGCGCGCACGATCTTTGCCAGGGGCACGTGCACTTGTTTTCCATCCGCGACGGTGAAGGTGACGCTGTCGCGTTGAATGGCTTCGTACAGTTTGAGGAGTTCATTTTGCAGGCCGGCATACCGCTGCTGAAGCCCCGCTTCCTCCGCGGCGATGGCGGTCAGCCGGGCGGGATCATCGATGCCTTCCAGTTCCAGCTTGCGCTTGGCGAGGCGCAGGCGCTCCATGCCGCTGTTGATGGAGCCGATCTCGTCCTTCTCGATGGCACGGATCTGGGCATGGAGAACCTCCGCCCGCGCCAGGCGTTCCATGAACGGCTTCCAGGCTGCTTCCCCTTCCGCCACGGTGCGGCCGGCCTCCCGCAGGCTGTGGAGGTAGCCGTAGAGGTTGCCCCATTCGCGGCGCTCGACGGCCACCAGGGGCCGCGGGTAGGTCAGGGATGAGATGCGGGAATCGATCACCCAGCGGAAATCCATGCCGCTCACGTCGCGGTTGCCCGTTTTGATCAGGTGACGCGTGACCCATGCCTCGTCACCGATGTTCAGGTCGCCGCTGGCCCTGAGCTGCTCGGCCGGGACTTCCTCCGTTTCGTGGAACTCGCCCACCAGGCGCGACATGCTGCCATCGCGCTCCATATAGTCGAATTGCGCCAGGTCGGCGGGCCAGAAGTGGCCCAGGCCGCGCATGGCGATGAGGCCCAGCAGTCCGATGACCATGAGTATGCTCACGCTGACCGCGCAGGCGTTCAGCCAGATCCAGGGTGTGCCGCTCTTGAACCAGGACTTCATTTCCACATGCTCACAGGTTGCTGTACTTGCTTCTCAGGCGCTGGCGCACCAGTTCGCCGGCCGTGTTGACGATGAAGGTGAAGGCGAACAACACCAGCGCGGCGAGAAACAGGACGCGGTAGTGGGTGCTGCCCACCTCCGATTCCGGCATCTCCACGGCGATATTGGCCGACAGGGTGCGCATGCCCTGGAACAGGCTGAAGTCCAGTACCGGTGTGTTGCCGGTGGCCATGAGCACGATCATGGTTTCCCCCACGGCGCGCCCCAGGCCGATCATCACGGCGGCGAAAATGCCGGGGCTGGCGGTGAGAATGATGACCCGGGTGAGGGTCTGCCACTGGGTGGCGCCGAGGGCCAGGGAGCCGTTGCGCAGGTGCTTGGGCACGTTGAAGATGGCGTCCTCGGTCATGGAGAAGATGGTGGGGATGACGGCGAAGCCCATGGCGATGCCGACGATGAGGGCGTTGCGCTGGTCGAAGTCGATGCCCGCGGTGTGGCTGAGCCACTCCGGCATGTTGCCGCCGAACCAGGCATGTTCCATGTGGGGTCCCAGCCACAGGGCCAGGGCGCTGCTCAGCAGGATGGCCGGGATCAGCAGCGCGGCGTCCCAGCCCTCCGGTACCCGCTGCGTGAGATGACTTGGCAGTAGGCGCCACAGGTAGGCGAAGAGCAGGGTGCCGAGCGGAACGAACAGCAGCAGGGCGAACACGCCGGGCATGTTCTTCTCCACCACCGGCGCCAGCCACAGGCCGGCGAGGAAGCCGAGGATCACCGTGGGCAGGGCCTCCATGATCTCGATGCCGGGCTTGACCAGGCGGCGCATGCGCGGGGCCATGAAGTAGGCGGTGTAGATGGCGCCCATGATGGCCAGGGGAATGGCGAACAGCATGGCATAGAAGGCCGCCTTGAGGGTGCCGAAGGCCAGCGGGGTGAGGCTGAACTTGGGCTCGAAGTCGTTGCTCGCCGAGGAGGACTGCCACACGTATTCCGGCTCGGCATAGCTCTCGTACCACACTTTCCCCCACAGGGCGGACCAGGAAACCTCTGGGTGTTCGTTGTGCACCGTCCAGTAGTGCAGGTGGCCGCTATCATCCTCGGCCAGGAAGGCATCGGCGCGCGGCGCCACGCTCACCAGGCGTATGGGCGCCGTCGACACGCTGCTTATTTCCAGCAGGCGGTGGGCGGTGGTGTGATAGATCCCCACCCGGCCCTGATCGTCGGCGGCCATGAAGCCCTTGCGCCGGGGCTCCACGCCCACGCTGCGGACGGTCCCCTGTCCGGTATCGAAGGTGCGGATGCGCGTCAGGCGCATGGTGTTGGTCTCGTCGCGCACCGGAAACCACTGATTGATGGCCCCCGTGGAGTCGGCGATGAGCAGGGAGATGTCGCCGGTGAGGAAGGTCAGGGCGCTCACCTGGAGGCCGTCGCCCACCACCCGCAGCCGCTGGATGAGGGCGGGCGCCTGCGGATCGGTGATATCGAAGACGCTCATCCAGCCGTCGCGGCTGGCGGCATAGAGCGTGCGTTGTTCCTTGTCCAGAAGCAGAAAGTCAACGGCCTGGTCGGGCGCGGGCAGTTCGGTGTGCGCCACTTCCAGGGTCACCTCGTCGTCAAGGAAAGAGACTTCCTGGGTGATGTGGGTCAGGATGAGGCGTCCATCGTCCGTGGTTGCCACGAGGGAGGCCGATTCTTCGCCTTGCTGGACCGCGAGGCGGGTCAGGGGACGCCCCTGGTCGTCCACCACGATGGCTTCTTCCCCAAGCGGGAAGGACAGATGAGGGGTCACCAGCCGCACATCGTTGGGGTGCGTAACCTTGAATGTCGTCTGCAGTACCCGCGCGCGACCGTCATCGAGCCCATACGCCACGATACCCGTGGCGCTGTCTCCCGCAGAAAAGGCGGTGGCCCGTGTTTCCGGCGGCAGGAGGGTGCGGCCTTCGCCGCGGGGATTGCCATCGGCGGGGTCGAAGAAGAACACCCGGCCATCCCGGGTATAGCGTATGCCCACTTCGCGCAATTCGTCCATGACCAGGTGGGCGGTCCGCGCCTCCTTGCCACCGGGCAGGGGATAGCTGGCCACGGGACGGGCATCGGCGGGCAGAAACAGGGGAATGACGATATAGAGCAGGTAGAAAAATATGAGCGCAACGGCTGCGATGACGAAAACGCCACCCAGGCCCACGGTGTAGCGCGCCAGCGCATCCACCACCAGCCTTCTGCGCTGGCGGGCGGGCGGGGGTGTCATAAAATTGGCGCGTGAGGAGGTCGGCATGGCGCCAGTGTAGTGGGGAAATGTTACAGATATGTGACAGGCGGTTCTGTGATAGGGATCAAGCGATCAAGGGGTCAGAACACTTGAAAAGTTTCAAGTGTTCTGACCCCTTGATTAACCTTGATGCCCTCAGAATACGTACTGGGCCTGGGCGAAGATTTCCGTTTCGTCGTTGCCCTTGACGCCGTCCTTGTCGCTGTTCTGGCGGTAGGTCAACTGATATTTCATGTCATGCTTGTGAACATACCAGTTGAGGCCGCCCGAAAAGCGGGTCCAGGCTTTTTCGTAATTGTCCGCGTCCTGGCCCGAGTAGCCCAGAACCAGCTCCAGTTTGCCGGGCATGAGCATGTAGCCGCCCTTGACCATCCAGTTCTCCAGGGTGGTCTGTCCATTCTTGTACAGTCCCGAGGTGACCGTGCCATCCTTGAGTTCGGAGTCGAAGCGGTTGTATTCCAGGTCGGTGGAGAATCCCCTGTTGCGGTAGGCGCCACTGATCTCGAAGCCCGTGACGTCAGCCACATCCTTGCCGGGGGATACGTTGTTATCGCCATCGTTGTTCCAGGTAAAAGCGGCGACGCCAATGGTGGCCTTCTGTTCCCGCTTGAAGTCGCCCTGGGAAAATTTCAGCGCGCCGAAGGGATGAAAGTCGACACGCCCACCCAGCATCCAGCCCTCATTGAAGTCCGAGTCCCTGTTGACCGGACTGTCGAAATCAAGCTTGGAATTGCTGGGGTCGATGGATGCGGAGGAAAAGGAAGCAGCCCAGGTCACTTTTTTGCTGTCATTGTGGCCACTGGCATGGATGCCCAGGTTGCGGTCAGGAGTGCCATAGGAGCGGTCGCCGACGAAGGTGCGCTCCACGAACTGCTGGTATTTGGAGGATGTGATGAATTCCCGTGAGAAAGGAAAGACATAGTTCCCCAGCTTGATCTTCGTGTTGTTGAAGCCCGAATATTCCATGTAGGCATCCTTGATGGCGATTTCGTTGCTGTTGATGGCCTTGCCCATGTCCCACTGGAATTTTCCCTTCCAGTCGGGGTGCAGGCTGCCTTCGATGAAGGGGCGCAGGCGGCGGAAGAACAGGCTGTCGGTGCTGTTACCGCTGTCGGGGTTTTCATACTTATACTGTAACTGGATACGGCCGCCCAGCTTCATGTATTTGTCGCCATCCTTGTAGGTCACGCCGCCGGCATTGGCAGCCGGTATCATGATGGCCAGGCCCAGTGCTGCACTGACGGGCACAACAATCTTCTTTGCAAACATTACATGATTCTCCTTACTTGCTGTTCATGAGTTGATAATAGGATGGGAGCAGGGCTCCCGCTCTCCCGGGTAAGACTGGCGGCAATACTCGCAGCCGTACATGACAACACTGTGAAGGAAATATGAAGTTTTTGTGACGGGGGGATGAGGGTTGGGTTGAGGGGGCGGGTCACTGCTGTTTCAGAGGCTCACTGAGTACCCCTGTCCACCCTCTCCCAGAGGGGAGAAGGGGTTGGATCCTTTTCCCCTTGGAGGATCTCGGTGCTGTTTGACGGTAGGGACGGGATGAGAGGGATGGTTCCGGATGGCCGGTCAGATTTTCAATTCCCCCCAGAGCCAGAATTTCTTGGTATCGACCAGCCAAGTGTCGGCATTGTAGCTGGCGTACTTCAGGCCCAGGGCATAGCGCCCGGCGAACTTCCGGGCGGCAAGAAGATTGAGCTCCGTGCCATAGTCGGCTGAGCCTTTGTCGGCGCGGAAATCGTGATAGACGGCGAGGAGCCTGAAGCCGGCCCATTTCCCTCCCGCCTGCAGGTAGGTGTCCCGCAGGCCGTTGGTGGGCGTGTTGAGAAACATGTCGGCCCAGCCATTGAACGCATGCTTGGTCGCCAGCGGGGTTTCGAAGCCGCTGAAATTGTCTCCGCCCAGCAGTTCATATCCTGCCTTGGCGGTGACGCCCTTGACGGTGAGGCCCAGTTCCAGAAGCCGGTAAGCGGCGTCGATGCCTTTGTCGCCCCGTTCATAGGGATCCTGGCGCGCGGCTTCCAGGGTGTACAGGAGCTTGACGGATTTGATCTGGCGGGAGCCCGCGAAACGCAGCCCGAGGGTTTGCTGGGAGTTGGCGGGGGTGTCCTTGAAGTCGATGAAGTAACCGTAGGCCACCAGGGCGCCCAGGGGAAACCCGTCGTAACGGGCATTGAGCAAATGGCTGCTGACGGCGGTGTCGTTGCTGAAAACATCCCTGACGTTGCCGAGATAGGCATAGCTCAGGCGCGCGCCGGGAAGGGAGGCGTTGTCGAGCCTGAAGGCATCGTAGGTCTGCTCGTTCTGACGCCAGCCGACGTTGCCCACGAAGCGGGCATTGTCATGAATGATGCGCTGCCGCCCCAGCTTTGCCGTGGTGTCCGGAACGCCCGAGAATTCGAGGAATGCCTGGTTGATCTCGGTGATTTCCGGGTCGGCCACGATGGAATAATTGGTTTTTGCGTTGCCGCCGGGGCCGCTGTTGTAATCCTCAATGAGGGCCGTTGTGTTTTCCATTTCGACAAAGGCGGCCAGGGCGCGGAAATCCCCCGTCATATAGCCCAGGCGGGTGCGCACGGTGAGGGCGTCCGCTTGTTTCAGCGGGTTGTTCTGGTCGACGTTCTCGTAGCGCATGCGGATGTCGAGGGAGGGCGAGCCGCTTGCGATCGCCGCATCCAGGTTGTCGGCCGAGGCGCTGAAGCTGAGGAAGCCGCCCAGGGCCAGCGGGATGGCAGTGAGAAGATTCCTGATGAAAGTGATGCTCAATGGGCTCTCCTTTGAAATTCCCGGACAGTATAGGGCATTTATTGCGCCGCTAAAATGCCAGCCCGCATTTCCCACGTGCCGGCCTATTCGCCAATGGTGGCGTACTCTTTGTCGGCCACTTTTGCCGGCAGCGGGATGTAGCCGTCCTTGATGACCACTTCCTGTCCTGTCTTGGAGAGCACCATGCGGATGAATTCGCGCTCCAGCGGGGGCAGCGGCTGGTTGGGTTTCTTGTTGACGTAAATGTACAGGAAGCGCGAGAGGGGATATTTGCCCCTGACGGCATTCTCTGGTGTGGCTGCTACATATGGTGTGCCCTCTTTCTTGGCCAGGGGCAGCGCGCGCACGCCGGAGGTCTTGTAGCCGATGCCCGAGTAGCCGATGCTGTTGAGGGAGGCGCTGACGGACTGGACGACAGAGGCCGAGCCCGGTTGTTCATTGACCGTTTTCTTGAAATCTCCCTTGCACAGGGCCTTTTTCTTGAAATAGCCATAGGTGCCGGACACGGAATTGCGGCCATAGAGCTGGATGTCCCGCCGTTCCCAGGCGCCGGTCAGGCCCAGGTCGCCCCAGCGGCTGATGTCGGACCTGTAGCCACACTTGCGCGTGGAAGAGAATACGGCATCCACCTGGGGTATGGTCATGCCTTCGACGGGATTATCCTTGTGGACATACACGGCCAGGGCGTCGATGGCGACGCGGATGGCCGTGGGCTTGTAGCCATGGCGGCGCTCGAAGGCCTCCAGTTCCTTGTCCTTCATCTTGCGGCTCATGGGGCCGATGTTGGAGGTGCCCTCCGTCAGTGCCGGCGGGGCGGTGGAAGAGCCGGCGGCCTGGATCTGGATGTTGACGTTGGGGTATAGACGCTTGAACTCCTCGCCCCACAGGGTCATGAGATTAGCCAGGGTGTCCGAGCCGACACTGGAGAGGTTCCCGGAGACGCCGCTGGTGACCTGGTAGTCGTGGAGGTGGGGGTCGAGGCGGGTTTCCGCCTGGGCCGCGCCTGTGGCGAGCAGGGCGCCGCACAGTATTCCGGTGATGTTCAACGGTGTTCTTCTCATGTTGTGACTCCTATGGTTGAAACTGGCTTTCTTGGATTTTTTCCTGGCACCTTCCTCTCACTCCGGGGGAGAGGACAGGGGTGAGGGATGTGAAGCATTCTGGCTATTGAGTATTTCACGCGTATGAATCTTTTATGACAGTTTTGTGACAGCCGGACAGGTGGTCAGCACAGGGCCTGGGGTGGAAAGTCGCAACGGAACGTGCTGCCCTTGCCGGGCTGGCTGCTGATATGCAGATGGGCCTGGTGGCGCTCCAGCACATGTTTGACGATGGCCAGGCCCAGCCCCGTGCCGCCGCTTTCCCGGGAACGTCCGGCGTCCACGCGGTAGAAGCGCTCCGTGAGGCGGCCGATGTGCTGGGGGGGAATGCCGATGCCTGTGTCGGAAACCTCGAAATGCCCCCCTTGCGCATCGCAGTACCAGCGGATATCGATACGGCCCCCCTCGGGTGTGTAGCGGATGGCGTTGCTGATGAGATTGGAAAAGGCGCTGTAGAGTTCCTTTTCGTCTCCCATTACACTGCATTCCGGGTCCATATCCAGGTGGATGTCATGCCCCAGGGGGGCGCTCAGGGTCTGGGCGCTGTGATAGAGATTGTTCAGCAGCGGTCCGATGGACACGGGCTGGTGTTGCGCGGCATTCTCATGCTCTGTTTCCAGGCGCGACAGCAGCAGCAGATCTTCCACGAGGTGTTGCATGCGCAGGTTGTGCTGTTTCATGAGTTCCAGCGGACGTTGCCACTGGGCGGCGCATTCGTCGCCGGCGTCCAGCAGGGTTTCCAGGTATCCGCCCACCACGGTCAGGGGGGTGCGCAATTCATGGGAGACATTGGCGATGAAGTCGCTGCGCATCTGTTCCAGGTGCTTGATGCGGGTGACATCCCGCGCCACCAGCAGGCGCTGATCCTGGCCGTAGGGGATGATGGTCAGCGTCAGGGTCTGCTGGTCGTCGATCGGGGAGGGGAGTTCGATACTGTCGGGGTAGTGGCCATGGGAAAAATAGCGGGTGAAGCGCGGGTGACGCAGCAGGTTGTTGATGCGTTGCCCCACGTCCTGGGGTGAGCGCAGGCCCAGCAGGGAGCGGGCGGCCTCGTTGAACCATTCGATCTCTCCCGTGGCGCTCATCACGATGGTGGCGTCGGGGAGGGCCGCCGTTGATTCCCTGAAGCGGCTGATGACACTGGCCAGGCGGCGCTTGCGGCGATTGGCGCGTTCGCGCAGGCGGTAGAAATGGTAATAGACCTCGCCCCACACCCCGCGGCCCTGTGGCGGCTCGTGACGCGCGCCCTTGCGCAGCCACAGCTCCAGGCGGCGCAGATGAAGCAGGTGCCAGCCCAGCAGGGCCGCCACGGCCAGAAGCATGAAGGCCAGGATGTGACCCGCGAGCCAGCCGCCCGCCAGTGCGGCAAGCAGTATCAGCGTTGTGCGGATGATTTCGCCGGGCCAGGGATTCATGATCAGGGATGGGGATGAAAGCGGTAGCCGCTGCCGCGCACGGTTTCGATAAAGGCGGCATGGCCCGTCGGCTCCAGTGCCTTGCGCAGGCGGCGGATATGCACATCCACGGTGCGTTCCTCCACGTAAGCGGTCCGGCCCCATACATGGTCCAGCAACTGCGCGCGGCTGTAGACACGTTCGGGATGGGTCATGAAGAATCGTATCAGCCGGTATTCCGTGGGACCAAGCCTGATTTCATGGCCGTTGGCGGTGAGGCGCTGGCTGGCCGTGTCGAGGCGCAGGCCGTGGTGTTCGAAGATTTCATCCGCGCGGCGGGGGTTGCTGCGCCGCAGCAGGGCCTTGATGCGGGCCACCAGCTCGCGGGGAGAGAAGGGCTTGGTCATGTAGTCATCGGCCCCCGATTCCAGGCCCAGAACCATATCCGACTCGGCGTCGCGCGCGGTGAGCATGATAATGGGGATGGATCGGGTCTGCGTGTCCCTGCGCAGTTGCCGCGCCAGGTCCAGCCCGCTGCTGTCGGGCAGCATCCAGTCGAGCAGGATGAGATCCGGGAAGCGCTCTGACAGGCGCGAGCGGGCGCCACGCGCGTCGTGGGCGGTGGTCACTTCGTAGCCGGCGCGCGTCAACGCCAGTTCCACCATCTCACGAATGGCGGGCTCGTCTTCGATGAACAGGATGCGGGGCGTCATGGTTCATGTGAGATTGCATGAGGACAGGTGCATTAGAAACCATGATTGTTACATATTTATGACATTCGAGGCGCGCATGATAATTTTGCTGGATTTCTATCTGTCAAAGGGGTCGGTATCGAGTTGAGACGTGGGGATAAAAGGGTCCAGGCGGCTCTTGGC
>WGFB01000034.1 GCA_015492435.1 Gammaproteobacteria bacterium
CGCCTACCAGGACTACACCATTCGTTCCCGCGTCGTGGAAGGCCTCAACATGGCCGCGGCCGCCAAGGCCGCCGTTGCCGAAAACGCCGTCTCCGCCAATTCGAGCCTGAGCGCGGGCTGGACGGCGCCTTCCTCCACCGCCAATGTCGATACAATCGCAATTGGCGATGATGGGACCATCACCATCTCTTACACGGACGCGGCGGGTGGCGACACCCTCACCTTGGTTCCCACCGCCGGCGGCGACAGCCTGACGCCGGGCACCGCTCCGGACGACGCCATCGTATGGGACTGCACGGGAGGCGGACTGGCGGCCAAATACCGTCCCTCAAATTGCCGTCCTTAATCAGCAGTCCGCATGACCCTGGCGCCCCCATGCACCCCGTGCATGGGGGTCGCCTTTTTTACCAGGTCTAAACATCCAACCTGCTCCGCCGATATCCTGAATGATCATCAGGCGTGAACGATATGAGCACCGCAGCCCCTCTGACAAACTCCCGGTTGAGCGGACTGGCCAGAAAACTGGTCCAGGACGGGCTGCTGGATGAAGATACGGCGCGGCAGGCCTGCGACCAGGCCGCGAGCGACAAGGCGCCCCTGGTCAGCTATCTGGTCGAGAAAGGCATCCTGCCCAGCGCTTCCATTGCCATGGCGGCCTCGCAGGAATTCGGCATCCCCCTGTTCGATATCGACGCCATGGACCTGGAACAATGCGCCCACGGGCTCGTCGATGATAAGCTGATCCTCAAGCATACCGCCCTGCCCCTCTATAAACGCGGCAACCGTCTCTATGTGGCCGTATCCGACCCCACCAATCTGCAGGCCCTGGATGAAATCAAATTTCACGCGGGCGCCAATGCCGAACCCATCCTGGTCGAAGACGACAAGCTGAGGCGGGTCATCGACAAAATCATGGAAGAGAACAACACCACCATGGACGGGCTGGGGGACGCGGACCTGGACGACCTGGACATTACGGGTGGCGATGAAAGCGACGGCGGCCCGGACGCCATAGAACCCGATATCGATGACACGCCCATCGTCCGCTTCGTCAACAAGGTTCTGCTGGACGCCATCAACAAGGGGGCCTCCGACCTCCACTTCGAACCCTACGAGCACGAATACCGGGTGCGCTTCCGCATGGATGGCATACTCAAGGAGATGTTCTCTCCGCCGGTGGCGCTGGCCAGCAAAATCGCGGCCCGCATCAAGGTCATGTCCCAACTGGACATCTCGGAAAGGCGCGTTCCCCAGGACGGGCGCATGAAAATGCGCCTCTCCAGGAACCGCGCCATCGACTTCCGCGTCAGCACCTGTCCCACGCTGTTTGGTGAAAAAATCGTCATGCGTATCCTGGACAGCGCCAGCGCCAAGCTGGGCATCGATGCCCTGGGCTACGAGGAAGACCAGAAGCAGCTTTACCTGGAGGCATTGCACAAGCCCTATGGCATGATCCTGGTGACAGGGCCGACGGGAAGTGGTAAAACGGTATCACTGTATACTGGGCTCAATATCCTGAACACGGAAGACAGGAATATCTCCACGGCCGAGGATCCGGCGGAAATCAATCTGCCCGGCATCAACCAGGTGAACGTCAACCCCAAGGCGGGCCTCACCTTCGCCAAGGCCTTGAAAGCCTTCCTGCGCCAGGATCCGGACATCATCATGGTGGGTGAGATTCGCGACAAGGAAACGGGCGACATCGCCATCAAGGCCGCCCAAACAGGACACATGGTGCTGTCCACCCTGCACACCAACGACGCGCCCCAGACCCTGACCCGCATGGTCAACATGGGCATTGCGCCTTTCAACATCGCCTCCGCCGTCACCCTGATCATCGCGCAACGCCTCGGCAGGCGCCTGTGCCCGCACTGCAAGGAACCCGTGGAGCTGCCCCCGGAGGCGCTGCTCAAGGAAGGCTTTCAGGAAGATGAACTCGACGGCCTGGAGATCTTCCGCGCCGTGGGCTGTGATCAATGCAACGACGGCTACAAGGGCCGGGTGGGAATCTACCAGGTGATGCCGGTTTCCGAGGAGATGGGCCGCATCATCATGGCCGGAGGCAATTCCATGGAACTTGCCGACCAGGCAGCCAGGGAGGGAATTTGCAATCTGCATCAATCCGGGCTGAAGAAGGTCAAGCAGGGCATTCTCAGCCTGGAGGAACTCAACAGAGTCATTACGGAATAGGACCGGAACCATGGCAACGGCAACCAAGACACAGAAACAGATCACCTTCATCTGGGAAGGCACGGACAAGCGCGGCGCGAAAATGAAAGGGGAAACCCGCAGCGCCAGCATGGCCCTGGCCAAGGCGGAACTCAGAAAAAAGGGCATCAACCCCACCAAGGTCAAAAAGAAGCCCACGCCGCTGTTCGGAAAGAAAAAGAAAAAAATCACCCAGGGCGACATCGCCATCTTCAGCCGCCAGATGGCCACCATGATGTCATCCGGCGTCCCCCTCGTGCAGTCCTTCGACATCATCGGCAAGGGCCACGAGAATCCTTCCATGCAGGAACTGATCATGGCCATCAAGGCTGACGTGGAATCCGGTACCCCCCTGGCGGAGGCATTGGGCCGTCATTCCTATTATTTCGACGAACTGTACTGCAATCTGGTCAATGCCGGTGAGCAGGCGGGCATCCTCGAAACCCTGCTGGACAAGATCGCTACCTACAAGGAAAAGACGGAAAACATCAAGAGCAAGATCAAGAAAGCCATGTTCTATCCCATCGCGGTGATCGTCATCTCGTTCATCGTCACCGCAATCCTGCTCATTTTCGTCATTCCCCAGTTTCAGGAAATGTTCAGCGGCTTCGGCGCCGACCTGCCGGCCATGACCTTGTTCGTCATCGGCCTGTCCAAGATCTTTCAGGAATGGTGGTGGGCCATCTTCGGCGGCATCGGGATCGGCGTCTATTGCTTCATCGAGGCCAAGCGCCGCTCCCACAAATTCAATCATTTCCTGGACAGACTCGTCCTCAAGCTGCCCATCTTCGGAGAGATCGTCCGCAAGGCCACCATCGCCCGTTTCGCGCGCACCCTTTCGACCATGTTCGCCGCGGGGGTGCCGCTGGTGGAAGCCATGACGACCGTGGCGGGCGCGGCCGGCAACATTCTTTATTCCAATGCCATCCTGCAGATGCGCGACGAAATCTCCACCGGCTCCCCCCTCAATCACGCCATGCGCAACACCGGCCTGTTCCCCAACATGGTGGTGCAGATGGTCGCCATCGGTGAAGAAGCGGGCTCCATCGATTCCATGCTGGCCAAGGTGGCCGATTTCTATGAATCGGAAGTGGACGACGCGGTGGACGGGCTGAGCAGCCTGCTGGAACCCATTATCATGGCCTTCCTGGGCGTGGTGATCGGCGGCCTGGTCATCGCCATGTATTTGCCGATTTTCAAGATGGGGCAGGTGGTATAGATTCAGAGGAAAGAGAAAAGAGAAAAGAGAAAAGAGTAAACCTGGCAGTTGCATAAAATTGCGAGTGCCAACTGAGGATAACACCTAGGGAACCTCTGATCAATTCTGGACCGGATGGATGGCGAGATGAAATGTTCCGGATCAAGGCGAAAAGCGCAGGTAATAGCGCGCTATTGCCAAGCTTTTCAACGCAGAGCCGGGACATTTCAGCCGCCAGACGCCGGTTCATGAATTGATCAGAGGTTCCCTAGTTTCATACGCCTGCTGCGTGTGACGGCCCCAGGCGTTGGCGTCACCCCAGGTTTTATCCAGCAGCAGGCCACGGGAAGGCACAAGATACAGAATACAAGGTACAAGGTACAAAGTACAAAGTACAAAAAGGCTGCTTCCCTTGTATCTTGCACCTTGAACCTTGTACCTTTCACAATCCCAGTACCCAATTTTTTGCAATGACTGGGTAAAGATAAAAGGAACTTTATATTGTGGCTTGCTATGCCCCGCTTTTTTCCTTTGGATTTCGGTCCTGAGGCAGGTCTATGGAATTGATTTCCTTTTTGCAGAATACGCCCGCCGCGGGCATGGCCGTGGCGGGTGTTATTGGGCTGCTGGTGGGGAGCTTTCTCAATGTGGTGATCCTGCGCCTGCCCGTGATGATGGAGCGGCAGTGGCGCGCGCAGTGCCGCGAGATGCTCGATAGCGGAGAACAGGCCGGTCAAGAGGAAAAGGCGCAACCCTTCAACCTCCTCACTCCCGCCTCCCACTGTCCCCAGTGCCGGCATCGCCTGTCGCCCCTGGAGAACATCCCCATCCTCAGCTATCTGGTCCTGCGCGGAAAATGCAAGCGTTGCGCGGCGGCCATCCCCCTGCGCTACCCCATTACCGAGGCCCTCACCGCCCTGCTCTCCGCCGCGGTGGCCTGGCGCTTCGGTTTCACCTGGGAATGCCTGGCGGCCCTGGCCCTCACCTGGTCCCTCATCGCCCTGAGCATCATCGACTTCGATCATCAACTGCTGCCGGACGCCATCACCCTGCCCTTGCTGTGGCTGGGTCTGCTGCTCAATGTCCAGGGACTCTTCGTCCCCCTGGAGGACGCCGTCATCGGCGCGGCGGCCGGCTATCTCAGCCTGTGGATCATCTTCCAGGGTTTCCGGCTGTTGACCGGCAAGGAGGGCATGGGCTATGGCGACTTCAAACTGCTGGCCGCGCTGGGCGCCTGGCTCGGCTGGCAATATCTGCTACTGATTGTGTTATTATCCTCCGTGGTGGGCGCGGTGATCGGCGTAGCCCTGATCGTGGCGAGAGGCCGCGACCGGAGCATACCCATGCCCTTCGGCCCTTATCTCGCCATCGCGGGGTGGATCGCCCTGCTGTGGGGAGAAAAAATCACCGCCACCTACCTGACATGGATGGGGATCTAGGAAAAACCTGACAACCCCCGGTTATCAATCCAAGCTGCGGCAGACGACCGAAAAACAATGCTGTTGATAGGCATGACGGGTGGAATCGGGTCGGGCAAATCGACCGTCACCCGTTTCTTCAGGGAATTGGGCGTTCCGGTCATCGATGCCGATGAAGTGGCGCGCCAGATCGTCCAGCCGGGCAGCGATCCCCTCAACGAGATCATCGCCGCCTTCGGTCCGGACGTGCTCGACCGGAACGGCACCCTCGACCGCGAGCGCATGCGGGATATTATTTTCTCCGACTCCCAGAAGCGCCATCTCCTGGAAGGCATCCTGCATCCACGGATCATTGAGGAGATGCGCCGCCAGGCCTCGCAAGTGTCGGCCCCCTATTGCATCCTGAGCATTCCCCTGCTGGTTGAAACCGGCCATACAGGCGCCGTCGACCGGGTGCTGGTCATCGATGTCCCCGAGGAAATCCAGCGCCAGCGGGCCATGCAGCGGGACAACCTCACCGCCCGCGCCTACCGGGCCATCACCCTGGCCCAGGCCAGCCGCGAGGAACGCCTCGCCGTGGCCGACGACATCATCGACAACGGCGGCAGCCTGGAGGATCTGCAACAACAGGTCGAGGCCATGCACCGCAAATACCGCGCATTGACATAGCACCCGGACAGATTCAAGCAAACAGATCGTGTTCGGCCGTCACGCGCCGGCGCGCGAATCGGAGACTTACGAAGATTTGCCATCCACCAAAAGGTAATGGACAATGTGCGGGTCATCGTCAACCCTCAGTCAAGTGAACCGGTCCCAGGCATGGAAAACATCACCTATGAACAACCGCTCAACGAAAGGGTACGCACCTTCCTGCGCCTCGAATTCCTTTTTCAGCAGACGGATCACGCCCTGAAGGGGACCTCGCAATGGGACAGCCGCGCCGCCCTGGCCAGCCTCCTGGACATTCACAACATTTTCGTGCGCAGCGACATCAAGACCGAGGTCATCAAGGAACTGGAGCGGGAAACCGCCAACCTGGCGCCCCTGGAGCAGGTGCCGGGCATCGACAAGCAGCGCCTCAACAAGACGCTGGACGACATGGACCTGCTCAACGACAAGCTCCATCTCAAGCAGGGCCAGATCGGGCAGTCCCTGCGCGACAACGAATTCATCAGCAACGTCAAGCAGCGCAGCAGCATCCCCGGCGGGACCTGTGATTTCGACCTGCCGGCCTATCATTACTGGCTCCATCAGGACGCCGGGCGGCGCATGGCCGACATGAAGCAGTGGCTGTCGGAATTCGACACCATCCGCAGCGCCATCGAACTCATTCTGCGCCAGATACGGGAAAGCGCCATTACGGACAACCAGATCGCCGAGAACGGTTTCTATCAGCAGAACCTGGACGCCAACACCCCCTTTCAGCTCATCCGGGTCACCCTGCCCGTCGAGGCGGGCCTGTTCGCCGAAATCAGCGGCGGCAAACACCGCTTCTCCATCCGTTTCATGAACATGCACATGCGGGACCGCCCGGCGCAGACGGAACGCGACGTGGAATTTTCCCTGGCATGCTGCGCCCTGTGACCACCGTCAGATGCCCCTCTTGCGGAACGGCCGTGCCCTGGAGCAGTGAACAGCGCTGGCGCCCCTTCTGTTCCGAGCGCTGCCGGCTCGTCGACCTCGGCCATTGGGCCAGCGAGGCGCACCGCATCCCCGGGGAACCGGCGGGGCCTGGCGAGCCGGAAAAGGAACAGGACGATCCTCGCGGACTTCACGCCTGAGGCGCGCCCGGCCCCGGCTCACCCCTCCTGAAAGGCGCGGATCGCCGCAATCCCCTGAGCGCCGGATTCACGGGCCTGATCGAGGTGCCCGGGCGTCATTCCCCCCAGGGCATAGGCCGGCGCGGCCGCCAGCCCGCTCAGGGTGCGAAACCCTTCCCAGCCCAGCGGCGTGGCGCCGGGATGGCTCGGGGTGGGCAGGACGGGAGAGATCACCATGAAGTCGACGCCCAGGCGATTGGCCTGCTCCACTTCGCGGCGATTGTGACATGAGGCCGCCAGCAGCCGGTCCGCGGGCACTTCACGAAAAGAGGCGTCCATCAGGCGCCGGCTGTCCAGGTGCACACCGTCGGCACCCAGCTCCATGGCCAGGCCCGCGTCCCTGTTGAGCAGGATCCGGGCGCCCTCCGCCCGGCACAGGGCGATCACCCGCCGCGCGAGCGCCGCGTAGTCCGCGTCGCCCAATGTCCTGGCGCGCAACTGCACCAGGGAGATCCCCCCGCCGAGGGCGCAACGCAAGGCCTGCAAAAAACTGTCCCCATCAACCGGTTCGGGCGTGATGAGATAGCGGGAGGGCAACTGCAAGGCCATGACGACAGGGCGGTTGGCGGCGGGAAATGGGCGCCGGTGCAGTTCCGCGACGGGCACCCACTCGACAAGCTGCCCCTCCCTGCCACGAGGCGAGCCATCAAAGTGGCTGACCCGCCATACGTCGAGCAGGATGGCGCGGTCCGGATAATCATGGCGGATGCGCATGAGGGGCCGGCAGTCCCCGGCCACGATTCCCAGTTCCTCCTGTAATTCACGGCGCAGCGCCTCCCGCGCCGTCTCCCCCTCCGCCACCTTGCCGCCCGGAAACTCCCACAATCCCCCCTGGTGGAGATGGCGCGGACGCAGGGACAACAGCACGCGCCCTTCGCCATCCCCGATAACCGCGGCGGCGACGTGCAGACGCTGTTGCGAAACCATGGAAGGGATGGGCTGCGGGAAGGCGGATCGGGCCGGACGCGGCCCCGCCTACGCGCACTCAGGCATAACAGTCGATGCGCCGCGCGTCCTGACGAACGAGGGCCTCCTCCAGTTGCCGGTTGCCGAGGTAGGCGCCGATGGCGGTGTTCGCCCGGTACAGTCCGCCCGCCTCCCGGGAGGCGGAGTGCCGGGCCGTGAGAAAACGTTCGAGAAAGTCATTGCCCCCCGTCCCGGACGCGCGTCCGGTCCGCTCCAGAACCTCACCCTCGATCACCCGCTCCACGGGCAGATTGAGCGTGCGTGGCGTGGCTTCCGATACCGCGCCATGGCGGGCCCGGGCGTCCCCGCCCGCCCTCCGGCAGGGTGGAAAACCCGCCGCGGCAGCTACGGACTGGATGGCCATGAAGCCTCCTCCTCAGAAATAGAACTCGACGCCGATGTTCATGCCGCTGTCTATGGTTTCGTCCGAACCCTTCGCCGGCCCCAGCTCTATCCTGCGGTAACCGACGTAGACCAGCGCCTCCTGCATGATTTCATAGCCCGCGCGCACGCCGTAATAGCTGAAATTATCGGCGTCCATGAAGCTGACGATTTTCGGCGCGTAGTTAATATAGGCGCGGAGATCGAGCCTGTCAAGAAAGGGGGGATTGTAACGCAATGAACCGCCAAGGGAAATCACCAGAAAATCATTTCCCCTGTCCGTGCTGCCGCCAAACAGCCTGACCCCCACGCCGGCCTTGAGTCCCGGCGAGCGGCTGCCCGTGTCCCCGATGACCTGGAGGCCGAGCACGCCAAGAACATCGTCGTCCGTGGTGAAAATCACGCCCAGATCCAGCTCCGAGTTGCCCAGGCGGCCCTGCGCGGAAGGGTTCACGCCAAAGCGGAATTCCGCCGTATCGCTGCTCAGGTTCACGTCCAGGGTACGCGCCAGCGCCATGTGACTGCACAGTACCAACACCACGGCCAGAAAAGTTCTCAACGCCATCTTCCATCCCTTCCTATGATCGTTCATGAAGTGCGCAATCTAGCACAATCGCCAATCATTGCAAAAACGCGGCTTGGAGCGGCGCCCGGCATTCAGTCCGCGGGGGGCGCCGCCCTGGCGCAAACCCAGACCTGAATCTTCTCAACCCCGTGCCGAAGCAGGCAGCGGGACAGGGCGTCCACGGTATGCCCCGTGGTCATGACATCGTCCACGATGGCCACATGGCGCCAGCGCATGGCCCCCTTCACGGCAAAGGCATCCCGGACATTCGAGGAGCGTTGCGCCGCGGGCAGCATGGACTGGGGGGAAGTGGCGCGGCGGCGGCGGCAGCTTCGCGGATCCAGGGGCAGGCGCAGGGCGCGGGCCACGGGGCGGGCGATCTCCACGGCCTGATTGAATCCCCGCTCGCGCAGGCGCTTGCCGTGGAGAGGCACGGGGATGATTGCCTCGGGCCGGTCGCCACCCTCCCCAAGAAGCCGCCGCGCCATCAGCCCGCCCAGCAACAGGGCATGCGCCAGCCTGCCATGATATTTCAGGCCCGTGATCAGCCCGTCGAGGGGCGGCGCGTAGTCGAACAGGCAGAACACACCATGATGGGGAGGGGGCGTTTGAAGACAGCGCCCGCAGGCGCCGGGCGCGGGCAGGGGAATGCCGCAGCCCCGGCAGCGCAAGGGACTCGAAGGAAAATCAGAGCGGCAGGCCCCGCACAGATCCATGTCCGTCCCGCATGTTTCCCCACACAGGACGCACACGGCGGGGAAGCGCGGAAATTGTATGCTTTCCATGCAATCGTCAACCTTCCTGATTGGCAGAGAGTTGACATCGGGCGCGCCGCGCTCCATATTTTCACCATTTGGAGGAAGCCCGCCCGATGAACGAATCAATATACCAGCGACTGGATGAAATTACAGCGCGCCTGCTGGCGGGCGGAGACATGAGCTGCGAGGAAGGCCGCTGGATGATCCGCCTGGACGACGCCTGTCTTCCCCAGGTGATGGCCGGGGCCGACCGCCTGCGCCGCCATTTCCGCGGCGGGGAAATCGAGGTGTGCGCCATCGCCAACGTGCGCTCGGGCAACTGCTCCGAGAACTGCGGCTTCTGCGCCCAAAGCGGCCACTACCGGACCCAGGCCCCCGTCCACGACTACATCCCCGTGGAGGACCTGACCCGCCAGGCGCGGCGCGCCCGCGAGTGGGGCGCCAGCGACTTCGGCGTGGTCTCCAAGGGCTGGGGCGTGCGCTCCGCGCGGGAGGGCGAGCAACTGCGCCGCTATTTCTCGGCCATGGCCGAGGACTCGGACATCGGGCGCTGCGCCAGCCTGGGCGTCCTCGACCGGGACACGGCCCGCATGCTCAAGGACGCCGGCCTGGAGAACTACCACCACAACCTGGAGACCGCGGAGAGCTATTTCGACCAGGTGTGCACCACCCATACCTACCAGGAAAACATCGACACCATCCGGCATGCCGTGGACGCGGGCCTGCGGGTGTGCGCCGGGGGCATCCTCGGCATGGGGGAGAGCCTCGACCAGCGCATCGAGCTGGCGGCCACCCTGCGCGACCTGAAGGTGGAGTCGGTTCCTCTCAATTTCCTCTCCCCCCAGGCGGGCACCCCCTTCGGCGGCCAGGCGCCCATGGCGCCCCTGGAGATCCTCAAGAACATCGCCGTGTTCCGCTACATGCTGCCCCGCGCCGAGATCCGCATCGCCGGCGGCCGGCAGTTCCTGCGCGACCTGCAGGCCATGATTTTCATGGCCGGCGCCTCCGGCGTGATGATCGGCGACTATCTCACCACCCCGGGCCGCCGCGTGGATGACGATCTGCAAATGCTGGCCGACCTCGGGCTCAGGGTGCGCGGCGACACCCAGCAGCGCCGGGCGGCGCAGGCCCGGCGCGCCACTGCATGACCGCCCTGGCGGCCCGCCTCGCCCGCCAGCGCCAGTCCCATCTCTACCGCGCGCGCCGGATCAGGCAAGGCCCCCAGGACACCACGGTCGTCGTCGACGGCAGAAGCTGCACCAGTTTCTGCAGCAACGACTATCTCGGCCTCGCCAGCCACCCCGCCCTGGTCGCGGCCCTGCGGGAGGGCGCCGCGCTGCATGGGGCGGGCAGCGGCGCCTCCCATCTGGTCACCGGCCACAGCGCCGTCCACCATGAACTGGAGGCGGCGCTGGCCGACTTCACGGGGCGCGGCCGGGCGCTGCTGTTCTCCTCCGGCTACCTGGCCAATCTCGGCCTCGTCAGCGCCCTCGCCTCCCCCGGGCATTGCGTCTACGAGGACCGCCTCAACCATGCCTCCCTCATCGACGCCGCCCTGCTGTCGCGCGCCCGCCTCAGGCGCTACGCCCATGGCGATACGCAGGCCCTGGCGCAACAAATGGACAGGCACCCGGACGCGCCCGCCCTCATCGTCAGCGACGGCGTCTTCAGCATGGATGGCGATCTGGCGCCCCTGCCGGACCTGGCCGCCCTGGCCCGCGGGAAAGGAGCCACGCTGATCGTCGACGACGCCCACGGCCTGGGCGTGCTGGGAACGGCGGGGCGCGGCAGCGTGGCCCACTTCGGCCTCGGCGCGCAAGACGTGCCCGTCCTGATGGGCACCCTGGGCAAGGCCTTCGGCACCTTCGGCGCCTTCGTCGCCGGCAGCGGCGAACTCATCGAATACCTGATCCAGTTCGCGCGCACCTATATCTACACCACGGCCCTGCCGCCGGCCATCGCCCACGCCACCCTCGCCGCCCTGCGCCTGGTGCGGGAGGAGGACGGGCGCCGCCAGGCGCTACAGCAACTGTGCCGGCGCTTCATCCAGGGCGCGCGCCAGTTGGACCTCCCCCTGCCCGCCCACTTGGCGGCGGACGGCGGCTGTCTCTTATACACATCTGAC
>WGFB01000035.1 GCA_015492435.1 Gammaproteobacteria bacterium
GCGGCAACGATCCCGCGGCCCTGGACGACGCCCTCGCGGCGGTGCCGGACTGGGTGCGGGAAACGCTTGGACGCGAGGCGTAAGACGAGGATGACAAGGCAGGGTACCGTGAAGAACGTTTTCCGTTTCACATTTCACGATTCTCGCCTCGCGAACAAAAAAACATGGCATTGATCGTACAAAAATATGGCGGCACCTCGGTGGGGTCGCCGGAACTCATCGCCAACGTGGCGGAGAAGGTCCTGGCGCGCCGCAGCCAGGGCGATGATGTCGTGGTGGTGGTGTCCGCCATGAGCGGCGAGACCAACCGCCTGCTGGCGCTGGCGCGGGCCATCACCCCCACGCCGCCGGCGCGGGAGCTGGACGTGATCCTGGCCACGGGGGAGCAGGTGACTATCGCCCTGCTCAGCATGGCGCTGCAGGCGCGCGGCTGCCCGGCCTGCTCCTACACGGGCGCCCAGGTCCACATCCTCACGGACAGCACCCACAACAAGGCGCGCATCATGGACATCGACGCCCAGCGTATCCGCCGCGACCTGGAACAGGGGCGCGTGGTGGTGGTGGCGGGTTTTCAGGGCGTGGACGAGCACGGCAATATCACCACCCTGGGGCGGGGCGGCTCCGACACCACGGCGGTGGCCCTGGCGGCGGCCCTGGCGGCGGACGAGTGCCAGATCTACACGGACGTCGACGGCGTCTATACCACCGATCCCCGCGTCGTGCCCGAGGCGCGCCGCCTGTCCCTCATCACCTATGAGGAAATGCTGGAGATGGCCAGCCTGGGGGCCAAGGTGTTGCAGATCCGTTCGGTGGAGTTCGCCAGCAAGTACGACGTACCCCTGCGCGTGTTGTCCACCTTCGAGGACGGGCCGGGTACATTGATTGTCAAAGAGGATGAAGGAATGGAACAGGCACAGATTTCCGGGATTGCATTCAACCGTGACGAGGCCAAGCTGACGGTGCTCGGCGTGCCCGACCAGCCGGGGGTGGCGGGCCACATACTGGGGCCCATCGCCGACGCGGACATCGAGGTGGACATGATCGTCCAGAACGTCGCGGAAGACGCCACGACGGACTTCACCTTCACCGTGCACCGCAACGACTTCACCCGCGCCATGAAGATCCTGCAGGACACGGCCCACAAGCTCGGCGCCCGCGAGGTGAACGGCGACGACCGTATCGTGAAAATATCCCTGGTGGGGGTGGGCATGCGCTCCCATGCGGGTATCGCCAGCAAGATGTTCCGCGCCCTGGCCGAGGAGAAGATCAATATCCGCATGATCTCCACTTCCGAAATCAAGATCTCCGTGGTGGTGGACGAGAAGTACCTGGAACTGGGCGTGCGCGCCCTGCACGAGGCCTTCGGCCTGGCCCAATAGGGTCAGGGGAGCCTCCTATGCCCCTATGTTTAATAGGGAAAATGGCGCGTCTGCCAACCTTGAGCCCGCCCGCATTCGTTTACTCCTATAGTTTCCTCTTCCTCCGGCCGATGAAGAATCATGGGCGTCATGGAAATAACGACAAAAGGCCCTTGTTGAAAGGGTATTTTTGGTAAGGAGACTTGCAATGCTGATTCTCACACGCCGCGTAGGCGAAACATTGATCATAGGCGACGACGTGACCGTAACGGTGCTGGGGGTGCGGGGCAATCAGGTGCGGATCGGGGTAAACGCCCCGAAAGACCTCAGTGTGCACCGTGAAGAGATCTATGATCGCATCCAGAAGGAAAAAGACCAAGCGCCAGGCCGCATCCAGGCCTGATCCTACCCACATAATTTTGCGTCCCTCGGGCAGATTCGGTATTCTTTCGCATTCGCCGTGGAGCGGACATCAGGCCACCCCGCCGGGCGGCATGATGACATGCGGAGAGATGGCCGAGCGGCTGAAGGCGCTCCCCTGCTAAGGGAGTATGGGGTCAAAAACTCCATCGAGGGTTCGAATCCCTCTCTCTCCGCCACTTGTAACTGAGGTCGACCTTTTCCAGCCCAGCGTCCGGATGCCGCGCCGTGAAAAGGGGCAGATCATTGACAATACCGTGTACTACCGGGATAATCCCGCTTCAATTTTGCGCCCGTAGCTCAGTTGGATAGAGTACCTGGCTACGAACCAGGCGGTCGGAGGTTCGAATCCTTCCGGGCGCGCCATACAACATCGCTTTCAAAGCCGCATGCTGCAAATTTTTTTGCGGAAACAGAGCCAGGGACCGGTCCGGAGCATTCCGGGTCGCCGGGCGGCCTGACCTCACCAGGCCGCCCAACCTATATCCGCTGGCTCGTCCTCCCTTAGGCCTTTGTAATAC
>WGFB01000036.1 GCA_015492435.1 Gammaproteobacteria bacterium
AGTACATGGTCTGTCCCGGCTCCAGCGCCACCATGACATAACGCTCCGGCTTGCCCAACTGGCTGGCCGTCTCGCGGGACAGCGTCTCCAGCAATGTCCTTTGTATGTCCGGGGATATCTCTACGTTGGTTTGTACTTTCAGAAAAGGCATGAGGACTCCTCGTGTCTGATGAAGTTGTGAACGAATGCCAGATGTCCGGCCCAAATCCCCCGCGCTTTTTCCGGTTACCGGGCGGATCTATCTTTTGTTGCGGGTTCTTATTACAATAGCGTGTTTTGCATGGCTTGTCAGAGTATTCAGGCCGGCGTTACGACTGCGAGGAAATTTGAGTGGAATTGACAGGCGCTGAGATCCTTGTGCGCTTCCTGAAGGATGAGGGCGTCAGGCATGTGTTCGGCTATCCCGGCGGTGCGGTGCTGCATATCTATGACGCCCTGTACAAGCAGGACAAGGTCGAGCATATCCTGGTGCGCCACGAGCAGGGGGCCACCCACGCGGCCGATGGCTATGCCCGCGCCACGGGCAAGCCGGGCGTGGCCCTGGTCACCTCCGGGCCGGGCGCGACCAATGCTGTCACCGGCATTGCCACCGCCTATATGGATTCGGTGCCCATGGTGGTCATCACCGGCCAGGTGCCCACCAACCTCATCGGCAACGATGCCTTCCAGGAGGTGGATTCCGTCGGCATCACCCGTCCCTGCGTGAAGCACAATTTCCTGGTCAAGCGGGTGGAGGATCTCGCCATCACCCTGAAGCGCGCCTTCTACATCGCCACCACGGGCCGTCCAGGGCCTGTGGTCGTGGATGTGCCCAAAGACGTGACGGCGGCCAAAACCAACTATGTCTATCCCCGCAAGGTGGAGATACGTTCCTATAAGCCGGTCACCAAGGGCCACATCGGCCAGATCAAGCGCGCCGTCAAGCTCATGTTGAGCGCCGAGCGTCCCATGATCTACACCGGTGGCGGCGTGGTGCTGGGTGGGGGCAGTAAGCTGCTGACGGAGATGACCCGCCTGCTGGGTTTCCCCATCACCAACACCCTCATGGGGCTGGGCGCCTACCCCGGAACGGACAAGCAGTTCCTTGGCATGCTGGGCATGCACGGGACCTACGAGGCCAACATGGCCATGCATCATTGTGATGTGCTCATCGCCATCGGCGCGCGCTTCGACGACCGGGTGACGGGGAATATCGAGAAATTCTGCTCCAAGGCCAAGATCATCCATGTGGATATCGATCCCTCCTCCATTTCCAAGAACGTGCGGGTGGATATTCCCATCGTGGGTACCGTGGAGCAGGTGCTCCAGGACATGTTGCGCATCCTCAAGGAGAAGAAGCGCGAGCCCAACAAGGCCGCTCTGAAGTCTTGGTGGAAGCAGATCGAGGAATGGCGCAGGACGGAGTGCCTCAAGTACGAGCCCTCGGACGAAGTCATCAAGCCCCAGTACGTGCTGGAGAGTCTTTACAAGGTCACGCGCGGCAATGCCTATGTCACCTCGGACGTAGGCCAGCACCAGATGTGGGCGGCGCAGTTCTACAAGTTCTCCAAGCCCTACCGCTGGATCAACTCCGGCGGCCTGGGGACCATGGGCTTCGGCTTGCCAGCCGCCATGGGGGCGCAGATCGCCCATCCCCGTTCGACGGTCGCCTGCGTGACCGGGGAGGGCAGCATCCAGATGTGTATTCAGGAGCTGGCCACCTGCCTGCAGTACGGGTTGCCCATCAAGATCATCACTCTGAACAACCGTTTCCTGGGCATGGTCCGGCAGTGGCAGGAGTTCTTCTACGAGGGGCGCTACGCCATGTCCTACATGGAGTCCCTGCCGGATTTCGTCAAGCTGGCGGAGAGCTATGGCCACGTGGGCATGCGTATCGAGGATCCCGCCGATGTCACGCCCGCCCTGAAGGAGGCCATGGGCATGAAGAAGCGCCTGGTCTTCATGGATTTCGTGACCGACCAGACGGAGAACGTGTATCCCATGATTCCGGCGGGCGCCGGTCTGAATGAAATGATCCTGGTGTAGTCATGAGACATATCATATCCATATTGATGGAGAACGAGGCCGGCGCCCTGTCGCGGGTGGCGGGGCTGTTCAGCGCGCGCGGATACAATATAGAATCCCTGACGGTGGCGCCCACGGAAGACCCCTCCATGTCGCGCATGACCCTGGTGACGCGGGGGTCCGAGGAGATCATTGAGCAGATCACCAAGCAGCTCAACAAGCTCATCGACGTGATCAAGCTGCAGGACCTGACGGAAGGGACCCATATCGAGCGCGAGATGCTGCTGATCAAGGTGCGGGCCATGAACAGCGGCCGCGAGGAGGTGATGCGCCTCACGGACATCTTCCGCGGCAGCATCATCGATGTGACGGAGCAGTCCTTCACCATCGAGATCACCGGCGCCAGCGAGAAACTGGATGCCTTCATCGAGGCCCTGGACAAGGACCTGATCATCGAGACGGTCCGGTCCGGCGTGACGGGCATCGCCCGCGGGGAGAAGAGCCTGCGCGTATAGGAGCCCGCCGGTAAGCGCATATCCGCATCCCGGTGCTTTCGGGAGCACAATTGGTTCATCGTTATCACTAAAGGAAATGTGTCATGAATATCTACTATGATAAAGACGCCGATCTTTCCCTGATTCAGGGCATGAAGGTCGCAATCATCGGTTATGGATCCCAGGGGCATGCCCACGCCAACAACCTCAAGGATTCCGGCGTGGAGGTGGTCGTCGGCCTGCGCAGCGGTTCCGCCTCGGCGGCCAAGGCCGGGAACGCCGGGCTCACCGTGCTGCCGGTGACGGAAGCCGTGCAGGGCGCCGACCTGGTCATGATCCTGGTGCCCGACGAGCACCAGGCGCGTCTCTATCGCGATACCATCGAGCCCAATATCAAGGAGGGCGCGACCCTGGCCTTTGCCCATGGCTTTAATATCCATTACGGGCAGATCGAGCCCCGCGCGGACCTGGACGTCATCATGGTGGCGCCGAAGGGCCCCGGGCACCTGGTGCGCTCCACCTACACCCAGGGGGGCGGGGTGCCGAGCCTCATCGCCATCTACCAGGATGCCAGCGGGCGCGCCAAGGCGACGGCGCTCTCCTATGCCAGCGCCAACGGCGGCGGCCGCGCCGGGGTCATCGAGACGACCTTTCAGGAAGAGACGGAGACCGACCTGTTCGGCGAGCAGGCAGTACTCTGCGGCGGTGCCACGGCCCTGGTCCAGGCGGGCTTCGATACCCTGGTGGAGGCCGGCTACGCACCCGAGATGGCCTATTTCGAGTGCCTCCACGAACTCAAGCTGATCGTCGACCTGATGTACGAGGGCGGCATCGCCAATATGCGCTACTCCATCTCCAACACGGCCGAGTATGGTGACCTGACCCGCGGCCCGCGCGTCATCACCGAGGAGACCCGGGCGGAGATGCGCCGCATCCTGGAAGAGATCCGCAATGGCGAATTCGCCCGCGAGTTCATCCTCGAGAACCAGTCCGGCGCCGCGACCCTCAAGGCCAAGCGCCGCATCGGCCGTGAGCATCCCATCGAGCAGGTGGGCGCCCGCCTGCGCGAGATGATGCCCTGGATCAAGGCCAATAAGATCGTGGATCAGGCCAAGAACTGATCCCGTGCATGTGGAACCATGGAAGGGGTGAAACCCGCTAACGCGAGGGGTGTCCTGAGGGCGCCTCCGCGCTCCGGTGGATGCGGGGCATGACCTCGGAATACCCCTTCATCGCGCGCCAGGGATGGCCCCTGATCCTGGTGTGCGCCGTGGCGGCGCTGGTCCTGTATTACATGGCCGGGGCTGCCTGGTCTCTGCCCGCCTGGCTGCTGGTGGTCCTGGTGGCCTACCTGTATCGCGATCCCGAAAGGGAGGTCCCGCCGTCTCCCCTGGGGCTGGTCAGTCCGGCGGACGGTTACGTGACCCATGTGGTCGAGGATCACGACCCCCATCTCGACCGCGAGGCCGTGCGGATTTCCATCCACATGGACCCCTTGGGGAGTTATACCTTGCGTATTCCCACCGAGGGCAAGGTGATGAAGATCTGGTTTCCCTCCCAGGAGGAGGGCGATGAAGGGCTGGCGCGCGAGTCTTCATCGCCTGGCGGGGCCATAGAGCGTTACGCCATCTGGGTGCAGACGGACGAGGGGGACGATGCCGTGATTGTGATCCGCTTGTACCGCTGGTCCATCCGGCCCCAGTGCTATATACATATTGGCCAGCGCATCGGCCAGGGGCAGCGTTGCGGGATCATCGGGCTTGGGGGCGCCATAGACGTTTTCGTGCCGGCCGATGCCCGTATCGATGTCCAGGAAGGTGACAAGGTGCGCGCCGGTTCGGATATAATCGCCACATTCACACGGCAAACCCAGGAGAGGGCCGCGGGCAGTGACTGAAGAAGCCAAGATGCCGAAACGCCGCAGGGGAATCTATCTGTTGCCCAACCTGTTCACCACGGCCGCCCTGTTCGCCGGCTTCTACGCCATCGTGGCGGCCATCGGGGGGCGTTTCGAGGCGGCGGGGATCGCCATTTTCGTGGCCCAGTTCATGGATGGGGTGGATGGGCGCGTCGCCCGCCTCACCAACACCCAGAGCGACTTCGGCGTCGAGTACGACAGCCTTTCCGACATGGTGGCCTTCGGCCTCGCCCCGGCGCTGGTGGTCTATGTGTGGTCCCTGTCGACCCTCGGCAAGCTGGGCTGGCTGGCCGCCTTCATCTACACCGCCGCTGCGGCATTGCGCCTGGCGCGCTTCAATACCCAGTCCGAAACCGGCGACAAGGCCTATTTTCAGGGGCTGCCTTCCCCTCCAGCGGCCGCGCTCATCGCCGGGCTGGTATGGCTGAGCAGCGACTATGACATTCAGGGCGAGGACATCCGCTACCTGACCTTCATACTCACCCTGGGTGCCGGCCTGCTGATGGTGAGCAACGTGCGCTATTACAGCTTCAAGGACATCGACCTCAAGGGCAAGGTGCCCTTCGTTGCCATTCTGTTGCTGGTGCTGATCTTCGTCTTCGTCTCCATCGACCCACCCATCGTCCTGTTCGCCATGGCCGTCACCTACGCCTGCTCCGGGCTGATCATGACGCTCCTGCAGGTGCGCAAGCGCCGTGCCCAGCGCAGGGCCGGGCTCAAGGAGGACGCGGCGCCGGCCGAAGACGAAGAATGACCTCCCTTGGTTTTTGGACATCAGTGGGTTATATTCCCTACATGGATTCTCGGAAAGTCAAAGCTAACTTCATTGCGCGCCCATCCCGCGCTGCACACCGGGGCGTCCCTCTCCGGGTGGTCCGCCTGCGCCTGCTGCTGCCGTAAGGCAGCCTATCCAACCTTAACATCTCATCCCCAATTCCATCGACTTGTCCACCGCCGAGGCGGGACAAGGAAGATTTTTTGTAATCCTGCGCGTGGGTTACACTGTAGACTGTTTGGAGCCAGCTTATGACCAGCAAAGAAAAACTCATTATTTTCGATACCACGCTCCGCGACGGGGAACAGAGCCCCGGCGCCTCCATGACCCGTGACGAAAAGGTGCGTATCGCCAAGGCCCTGGAGCGCATGCGCGTGGACGTGATCGAGGCCGGGTTTCCCATCGCCAGCCCCGGCGATTTCGAGGCCGTTCAGGCCGTGGCCCGGGCCGTGCGCGAGAGCACCGTATGCGGACTGGCGCGGGCCCTGGAGAAGGACATCGATCGCGCCGGCGAGGCCCTCAGGGACGCCGCCTCGGCGCGTATCCATACCTTCATCGCCACTTCGCCCATACACATGGAGATGAAGCTGCGCATGAGTCCCGGGCAGGTCCTGGAGCAGGCCGTGCAGGCCGTCAGGCACGCGCGCCGCTATACGGACAACGTGGAATTCTCCCCCGAGGATGCGGGGCGCTCCGACACGGATTTCCTGTGCCGGGTGATCGAGGCCGTGATCGAGGCGGGCGCGGGCACCATCAATATCCCCGATACGGTGGGCTACAATGTCCCCCAGCAGTTCGGTGAGTTGATCCGCAATCTCATCGAGCGGGTGCCCAATGCCGACCGCGCCGTCTTCTCCGTCCACTGCCACAACGACCTGGGGCTGGCCGTCGCCAACTCCCTGGCCGCGGTCATGAACGGCGCCCGCCAGGTGGAATGCACCATCAACGGCCTGGGTGAGCGGGCGGGCAATGCCGCCCTGGAGGAGGCGGTGATGGCGGTGCGCACGCGCCAGGATGTCTTTCCCTGCGATACCGCCATCGACACCACCCAGATCGTCCCCACCAGCCGCCTGGTGGCGGGCATCACCGGCTTTGCGGTACAGCCCAACAAGGCCATCGTGGGCGCCAACGCCTTCGCCCACGAGTCCGGGATTCACCAGGACGGCGTGCTGAAGAACCGCGAGACCTACGAGATCATGCGCGCCGAGGACGTGGGCTGGAACACCAACCGCATGGTGCTGGGCAAGCATTCCGGGCGCAACGCCTTCCGCACCCGGCTCAAGGAGCTGGATATCGAGTTCGAGTCGGAGAAGGAGCTGAACGAGGCCTTTGCCCGCTTCAAGGAGCTGGCCGACAAGAAGCACGAGATCTATGACGAGGACCTGCAGGCGCTGGTGACGGACGCCAGTCTGGCGGCGGAGAACGAACTCATCAAGCTGGTGGCCCTCAAGGTGTGCTCGGAGACGGGCGAGAAGCCCCAGGCCGAGGTGACCCTGTGGTTCGATGGCGGGGAAACCAAGGTGACGGCGGTGGGCAGCGGGCCCGTCGACGCCACTTTCCGCGCCATCGACTCCATCGTGAAGAGCGAATCCGAGCTGCAGCTCTACTCCGTCAATGCCATCACCAGCGGCACGGATTCCCAGGGCGAGGTCACCGTGCGCCTGGAAAAGGCGGGGCGCATCGTCAACGGGCAGGGGGCGGACACGGATATCGTCATTGCCTCGGCCAAGGCCTATATCAACGCCCTCAACAAGATCATCGAGCCGGGCAACCGTGCCCATCCCCAGGTGTGACAGCAAGGGTGTAATGAGCGTCTCGCAGCGGCAGCGGCAATACCTGGCGGCCATGGGGATACCCGTGTGGGTGTCCCGGGACGAGGGCGCCCTGCCCGCCGAAGAAGCCGGAAGCGCAGCGGCACGCGGGGAGGATGCCGAGTCCCGCTGGCAGGCCCTCGAGGCCCGCGTGGCCGCCTGTACCCGCTGCGAGCTGCACAAGAGCCGCACCCAGACGGTATTCGGCACGGGCAGTCATGAGGCCCGCCTGCTGGTGATCGGCGAGGCGCCCGGCGCGGACGAGGACCGCCAGGGGGAGCCCTTCGTGGGGCGCGCGGGCAGGCTGCTCAACGAGATGCTGCTGGCCATCGGACTGCGGCGGGAGACGGTCTACATCGCCAACATCCTCAAGTGCCGGCCGCCCAACAACCGCGACCCGCGGCCGGAGGAGGTGGTCAGTTGCGAGCCCTGGTTGAAGGGTCAGATCGATCTGCTGCAGCCACAGGTGATCCTGGCGGTGGGCAGGATCGCCGCCCAGAATCTGCTCAAGCGTGATGAGCGCATCGGCGCCATGCGCGGGCGGGTTCATCATTATGGCGAAGCGCGCATTCCCGTCATCGTGACCTACCACCCCGCCTATCTGCTGCGTTCGCCCAAGGAAAAGCGCAAGGCCTGGGAAGATCTCAAGAAAGTCAGGCAGTTTCTCGCCTCATCTCCCGGGGCCTGAAAGGAGATGCCAGCCATGACGGGCACCGATGCCATTGCCACCTTGCGCAAGATGGAGGAGGCGGATCTGCCCGCTGTCCTGGCAATCGAACGGCGGGCCTACCCGTTTCCCTGGAGCGAAGGGATTTTCAGGGATTGCCTGCGCGCCGGATACGCCTGCCATGTCGCCGAAGTGGCGGGCGGGATCATCGGTTATGGCGTGGTCTCCATCGCGGCGGGAGAATCCCATGTCCTCAACCTCTGCATGCATCCCGACAGGCGCCGCCAGGGTCATGGCGCGACGATGCTGCACTTTCTCATGGAGGAGGCCCGCAAGCGCGGGGCGCGCTGCATGCTTCTCGAAGTGCGCGCCTCCAACAGCAGCGCCATTCGCCTGTACCGGAAATTCGGATTCAACGAAACGGGCATGCGCCGTGGTTATTATCCCGCGCAAGGCGGGCGCGAAGATGCCGTGCTCTTTGCCTGTGATTTTTTGTGAAGCCAGGTTTACCCAAGTTTCTTGTACTTGATGCGACGCGGCTGGTCGGCCTCGATGCCGAGGCGGCGGTGCAGGTCGGCCTCGTATTCGGCGTAGTTGCCGGCGAACCATTCCACGTGGCTGTCGCCCTCGAAGGCCAGGATGTGGGTGGCGATGCGGTCCAGGAACCAGCGGTCGTGGGAGATGACCACGGCGCAGCCGGGGAAGGCCAGCAATGCCTCTTCCAGGGCGCGCAGGGTTTCCACGTCGAGGTCGTTGGTCGGCTCGTCCAGGAGCAGGACGTTGCCGCCGCTGCGCAACAGTTTGGCCAGGTGGACCCGGTTGCGCTCGCCGCCTGACAGATCGCCGATGCGTTTCTGCTGGTCGTTGCCCTTGAAATTGAAGCGGCCGCAATAGGCGCGCGACGGCGTCTCGTACTTGCCGATGGTGATGATGTCCTGACCGTCGGAGATCTCTTCCCAGACGGTCTTGTGGTCGTCCAGGGCGTCCCGGCTCTGGTCGACGCAGGCGATCTGCACCGTGTCCCCGATGACGATCTCGCCGCTGTCGGGTTGCTCCTGGCCGGTGATCATGCGGAAGAGGGTGGTTTTGCCCGCGCCGTTGGGGCCGATGATGCCCACGATGCCGCCGGGCGGGAGGCTGAAATCCAGGTTATCGATGAGCAGGCGGTCGCCGAAGCCCTTGCGCAGGCCCCTGGCCTCGATGACCTTGTCGCCCAGGCGCGGGCCGGGCGGGATATAGATCTCCCGTGTCTCGTTGCGCCGCTGGAATTCCTGGCTGTTGAGTTCCTCGAACCGCGCCAGGCGGGCCTTGCTCTTGCTGTGCCGTCCCTTGGGATTGCTGCGCACCCATTCCAGTTCCGCCTTGATGGCGCGCTGCCGGGCGCTCTCCTGGCGTTCCTCGATCTCCAGGCGCTTCTCCTTCTGTTCCAGCCAGGAGGAATAATTGCCTTCCCAGGGAATGCCCTCGCCGCGGTCCAGTTCCAGGATCCAGCCGGCCACGTTATCGAGAAAGTAGCGGTCGTGGGTGATGGCCACCACGGTGCCGCTGAAATCGTGGAGAAAGCGTTCCAGCCACGCCACGGATTCGGCGTCCAGGTGGTTGGTGGGCTCATCCAGGAGCAGCATGTCGGGATTGGACAGGAGCAGCTTGCACAGGGCCACGCGGCGGCGCTCGCCCCCCGAGAGCCTGGTGACATCGGCCTCCCAGGGCGGCAGGCGCAGGGCATCGGCCGCCACTTCCAGCTTGTGATCGAGATTGTGGGCGTCGGCGGCCTGGATGATGTTCTCCAGACGCGCCTGTTCCGCGGCCAGGGCGTCGAAGTCGGCGTCGGGTTCCGCGTAGGCGGCGTAGATCTCCTCCAGCTTGCGCTGAGCCTCGGTGATCTCCGCCAGGCCTTCTTCCACGTTGCCGCGCACGTCCTTGTCCGGGTCGAGCTGGGGTTCCTGGGGCAGATAGCCGATGCGGATGCCCGCCTGGGCGCGCGCCTCGCCCTCGATCTCCGTATCCAGGCCGGCCATGATGCGCAGGAGGGTGGACTTGCCCGCGCCGTTCAGTCCCAGTACGCCGATCTTGGCGCCGTGGAAGAAGGACAGGTAGATGTCCTTGAGTATGGTGCGCTTGGGTGGGACGATCTTCCCCACACCGTTCATTGTGTAGATGTATTGGGCCATGGCGAGACTCGGGATTTACAGCAGTGAAAAAAAACAAGGCAGAAGCATAGCAGGAATCCCCTGGCAGGGGAAAGATCCCGCTGTCCGGTGTAAACTGCGGCATTGATGCGATGGAAAACGGTGGAGACGTGAAGGAGAAGCTGGAAACGGTAGAGGACGCGGTGTACTGGACGCGGCGGCGGCTGGAGCAGGCCGGGGTGTTCTTCGGGCACGGGACGGACAATGCCCTGGACGAGGCCGCCTGCCTGGTGAGCCACTGCCTGCGTTTGCCCTTCGAGGAATTGCAGGCGGCGCGGCGCCAGCCGCTGGAAGAAGAGGCGCGCCGGGCCATCGAGACGATGGTGGAGCGGCGCATACAAGAGCGTATCCCCGCCGCCTATCTCACCCATGCGGCGTGGTTCTGTGGCCTGGAATTCTATGTGGATGAGCGCGTTCTGGTGCCGCGCTCGCCCATTGCCGAATTGATCGCCCAGGGTTTCCGGCCGTGGATCGGGCCGCAACAGGAGATCCGCCGCATCCTGGACATGGGGACGGGCAGCGCCTGCATCGCCATCGCTTGCGCCCATGCCTTTCCCGGGGCGCAAGTGGACGCCGTCGATATCTCGCCCCAGGCCCTGGAAGTGGCGCGCATCAATATCTCGCGGCACGGGCTGGAAGGACGGGTCCACGCCCTTGAGTCGGACTTGTTCGCCAGTCTGCCACGGCGCCCCTACGATATCATCGTCAGCAATCCCCCCTATGTGCCCCGCGAGGAGATGGAGACCCTGCCCGACGAGTACCGTCACGAGCCCGTCCATGGCCTGGAGGCGGATGAGGAGGGCCTGAGGCTGGTGGCGGAGATCCTTGCGCGGGCGGCGGATTATCTCGGCGAGGCGGGGATCCTGATCGTCGAGGTGGGTAACAGCCAGGCGGCGCTCGAACGGCGTTTTCCCCATTTGCCCTTCATGTGGCTGGCGTTCGCCCATGGCGGCAGCGGGGTCTTTCTCCTGACCCGTGAGCAGTTGCTGGACTTTGCGGATTCAGACGGCGCCTGAGTCCGGCGTTCGCCGCCGGGTGAAAAAAGCTCTATAATACCAGGATCAAAATCAAGGAATTACGCAATGGACCAATCCCTGGTATTCGACATCGATCTCATCCGGCGCTACGACAAGAGCGGTCCGCGCTATACCTCCTATCCCACCGCCGTGCAGTTTCACGAGGGATTCGGCGAGGCGGAATACCGCGCCTGCGCGGAGGCCACCAACCGGGAGACGCCATTGCGGCCCCTGTCGCTCTATTTCCACATTCCCTTTTGCGACACCCTGTGTTTCTATTGCGCCTGCAACAAGATCGCCACCAAGAACCGCGCCCATGCCGTTCCCTACCTGGAGAACGTGCACCGGGAGCTGGCCCTGCAGGGGGCGTTGTACGACGGCAGCCGCGTCGTGGACCAGTTGCACTGGGGCGGGGGCACGCCCACCTTCATCAACCATCGTCAGATGGCGGAGCTGATGGACCGGACCCGCGCCCATTTCAGGCTGCACGAGGACGACAGCGGGGAATATTCCATCGAGATCGACCCCCGCGAGGTACAGTCCGACACCATCCGCTTCCTGCGCGAACTGGGATTCAACCGCATGAGCATGGGGGTGCAGGACTTCGATGAGCGGGTGCAGAAGGCGGTCAACCGTATCCAGTCCGAGGAGCAGACCTTCTCGGTGCTGAGCCAGGCGCGGGAGCAGGGCTTCAAGTCCGTGAGCGTGGACCTGATCTATGGACTGCCCTTCCAGACTACGGAGAGCTTTGCGCGCACGGTGGATAAGGTCATCGCCGCCGGGGCGGACCGGCTGTCGGTATTCAACTACGCCCACCTGCCGGAGTTGTTCAAGCCCCAGCGCCGCATCAACGAGGCCGACCTGCCCGCGGCCGCGGAGAAGCTGGAAATCCTGCAAATGACCATCGAGAAGCTGAACGACGCCGGCTATGTGTACATCGGCATGGACCATTTCGCCCGGCCCGGGGATGAGCTGGCCGTCGCCCAGCGCGAGGGCAGCCTGTACCGGAATTTCCAGGGCTATTCCACCCATTCCGAATGCGACCTCATCGGGCTGGGGGTCACGTCCATCAGCATGGTGGGCAACAGCTACGCGCAGAACGTCAAGGGCACCGAAGACTATCAGCGCCTGCTGGATGAAGGGAAACTGCCCGTCTACCGAGGCGTCCTGCTCGACGCCGATGATCGCCTGCGCCGGGACGTCATCACCCAGTTGATCTGCCGGTTCGAACTGGAGTTCGCCACCATGGAACAACGCCACGGGATCGTGTTCGAGGAGTACTTCGCCACCGAACTCGCCGAACTGGCCTCCATGGAAGAGGACGGCCTGCTGCGTATGAGTACCGGCTCCATCCAAGTCAACCCCGCCGGCCGCCTGCTCATCCGCAACATCTGCATGGTCTTCGACCGCTATCTGCGGGAGAAAACCACCCAGCGGTTTTCGAAGGTAATATAGGGGAAAGGTACAAGATACAAGGTACAAGGGGAAAAATTCTTGTGCCTTGTGCACGGTACCTTGTACCTTGTACCTTGAAACTTGTATCTTCCCCCGTACAATACCCCCATGTCAGGCAACAGCATCGGAAAGCTTTTCACGGTTACGTCCTTCGGCGAGAGTCATGGGCCGGCATTGGGCTGTATCGTGGACGGGTGTCCGCCGGGGCTGGAGCTCTCCGCGGCCGATCTGCAGCGGGATCTCGACCGGCGCAAGCCGGGGCAGTCCCGTCACACCACCCAGCGCCGTGAGACCGACGAGGTCCGGATCCTGTCCGGCGTCTTCGAGGGGCGGACCACGGGGACGCCCATCGGGCTGCTCATCGAGAATATCGACCAACGCTCCAGGGATTACTCGGACATCAAGGATACCTTTCGTCCGGGTCATGCCGACTATACCTATCAACAGAAATACGGGTTCCGCGATTACCGCGGGGGCGGACGTTCCTCGGCGCGTGAGACGGCCATGCGGGTGGCCGCCGGGGCCATCGCCAAGAAATACCTCCTGACCCGCTTTGGCATTACGGTGCGCGGCTATCTGGCGCAACTGGGCCCCATCAGGGCCGAGGCCTTCGACTGGGAGGAGGTGGACAACAATCCCTTCTTCTGTCCCGACAAGGACAAGGTGGAGGAGCTGGAGGCCTACATGGACGCCCTGCGCAAGGAAGGGGATTCCATCGGCGCGCGCGTCAACGTGGTGGCCAGCGGCCTCTTTCCCGGCCTGGGCGAGCCCGTCTTCGACCGCCTGGATGCCGAGATCGCCCATGCCCTGATGAGCATCAATGCCGTCAAGGGCGTGGAGATCGGGGCGGGATTCGCCTGCGTGGAACAGAAGGGCACGGAGCACCGCGACGAGATCACCCCCGAGGGTTTTCTCAGCAACAACGCCGGCGGTATCCTGGGCGGCATCTCCAGCGGCCAGGACATCGTCGCCAGCATCGCCCTGAAACCCACTTCCAGCCTCCGGCTGCCCGGCCGCTCCATCGACCGCCACGGCAATGCCTGCGAGGTCGTCACCAAGGGCCGCCACGACCCCTGCGTGGGCATACGCGCCACCCCCATCGCCGAGGCCATGCTCGCCATCGTGTTGATGGACCATGTCCTGCGCCATCGCGCCCAGAATCTGGAAGTGCAGTCAGAGACGCCGGTGGTGCCGGCCTCCGTGACGAAGGCCTAAAGAGTTATAAGGAGGAAAGGTATAAGGCACAAAGTACAAGGCGTGACTTTTGTGTTTTTCCCCCTTGTACCTTGTATCTTTACCCTTGTATCTTCCCCTCATGTATCTCCGCCTCTCCGCCTTCTACTTGTTCTATTTCGCCGCCATCGGCGCCCTGGTGCCGTACTGGAGCGTTTATCTCAAGTCCCTCGGTTATGGGGCGGAGGAGATCGGTGCCCTCATCGCCATCATCATGGTGACCAAGATCGTGGCGCCCTATATCTGGGGATGGATTGCCGACCGCAGCGGACGCCGGATCGGCATCGTGCGCCTGGCCTCCCTGCTGGCCTTCGTGACCTTCGGCGGTGTCTTTCTGGGCAGTGGCTTCTGGTGGCTGGCCCTGGTGATGTGCGTGTTCAGTTTCTTCTGGAATGCCTCCCTGCCCCAGTTCGAGGCGCTGACCCTCAATTCTCTGGGCAATGAGACCCAGCGCTACAGCAGTATCCGTCTATGGGGTTCCATGGGATTCATCCTGGCCGTCATCGGGCTGGGCTATTTCCTGGAATACTTTGGTATCGCCACTTTGCCGGTGGTGCTCATGCTGCTGTTTCTCGGGATCTGGCTGGGCAGTCTCGCGGTGCCGGAACAGCGGGCGGGGCAGCGCATGGCCGGGAAGGGGTCCATCTTCGAGGCTCTGCGCCAGCCGGGGGTGCTGACCCTGTTGCTGCTGTGTTTTCTCATGCAGCTCAGCCATGGTCCCTATTACACGTTCTTTTCCATCTATCTCGAGGACAACGGTTATTCGCGCAGCGATGTGGGGCAGTTGTGGGCGCTGGGCGTGATCGCGGAGATCGGCGTGTTCCTGGTCATGCACCGTCTGCTGCCGCGCCTGGGCGCGCGGACGCTGCTGGTGGCCAGCCTCATGCTGACCGCCTTGCGCTGGTTTCTGATCAGCCTGTTCGTGCAGCACCCGGCGCTCATCATCACCGCCCAGGTACTCCACGCGGCCAGCTTCGGGGTCTATCATGCAGTGATGATCTCATTGATACATAAGTATTTTTGTGGACAGTACCAGGGCCGTGGCCAGGCCCTGTACAGCAGTCTCAGTTTTGGCGCCGGTGGGGCGCTGGGCAGTTTTATCAGCGGTTACGCCTGGACGGCCCTGGGTCCCCGGGAGACGTTTTTTCTGGCCGCCGTGGTCAGCGCGGCCGCCCTTGTGATTGCCTGGCGCGGCTTGCGTCCCGGCAGTTCCCCCCTCATGTCGGAAAATTAGGGAACCTCTGATTAATTCTGGACCGGATGGATGGCGAGATGAAATGTTCCGGATCAAGGCGAAAAGCGCAGGTAATAGCGCGCTATTGCCAAGCTTTTCAACGCAGAGCCGGGACATTTCAGCCGCCAGACGCCGGTTCATGAATTGATCAGAGGTTCCTTAGGGGAATTACCCGGGCCGGCGGTGGCGCATGGGCTGATGGGGCGGGGTTTGACGGCGGACTTGCCCCAGCGTATTATCCACACCCTTATGGCGCCTCGCCGGGTAGTCGCGGGGTGGGAAAAAACGTTAGAATCGGGGTATAGCGCAGTCTGGTAGCGCGCCAGCTTTGGGAGCTGGATGTCGGGGGTTCGAATCCCTCTACCCCGACCAAGCGCCGGGACTGCGTGGATGCGCGCCTCTGGTGAGATCGGCAGGCCTGAATGCGCCCGTAGCTCATCTGGATAGAGCATCGGCCTTCTAAGCCGAGGGTAGCAGGTTCGAATCCTGCCGGGCGCGCCAAGTGTGGCAGAGGGGGCGCGAGTGTGAAGTCACGAATCTATGGTGAGCGTAGCTCAGTTGGTAGAGCCCCGGATTGTGATTCCGGTTGTCGTGGGTTCGAGTCCCATCGTTCACCCCATATTGTGAAAATTCCGCCTGGTGGCGGGACGAAAACATCCAGCCTGGATCGAACCCACGGATTCAGGCTCCAGGATAATGGGCCGTTAGCTCAGTTGGTAGAGCAGCTGACTCTTAATCAGCGGGTCGTAGGTTCGATCCCTACACGGCCCACCATTATCTCCATGCTGACCCGCCTAAACGCCTTCCCGGCATGCCGAAGTTGCTTTCCGCATTGTATTAGTGACTGTTTTTGCGTAAATTACGGCAGATTTCCGACTGCAACACGGGCTGTCTGAGATGGCGTGGGGCAGAGCGGTGGGAATCGCGCGAAAGTGGCGGAATTGGTAGACGCGCTGGCTTTAGGTGCCAGTGGGGCAACCCGTGAGAGTTCGAGTCTCTCCTTTCGCACCATGAGCAAGCTGCCTGCTGCCGCGCCAAACAGGTTCTATTCTGACATTCATGGCCATGATGAATGGTCATGGGAAACGACCAGTTGACAATATTTCGAGGTGATTACATGCAAGTATCTGTTGAAACGACCGAAGGCCTTGAGCGCCGCATGACGGTGACCATCCCCGCGGAGCAGATTGAGAAGGAAGTGGACAATCGCCTCAAGTCTTTGACGCGCACGGTGAGAATCAAAGGGTTCCGCCCGGGCAAGGTGCCACTGAGTGTGGTCACCAAGCGCTATGGGCCCCATGTGCGCCAGGAAGTCATCAATGAGATGACCCAGGCGACTTTCCGGGACGCCATTCAGGAACAAAACATCGAGCTGGCCAGCATGCCCCGTATCGAGGCTCGTGAAACCGAGGTCAGGGTGGGTGAGGATTTCCAGTATACCGCCATCTTCGAGGTGATCGAACGGTTCGATATCGCTCCGGTCCAGGACATCAAGATTACCAAGCCGGTGGCCGGGATCACCGAGCAGGACATCGACAACATGATGGAGAAGCTGCGCAGGCAACGGGCGACCTGGCGGGAAACGGATCGCCCCGCCCAGGAGGGCGATCAACTGACGATCGATTACCGGGGTACCATCAACGGGGAGGACTTCGAGGGTAACGAAGGCAAGGAGATTCTGGTGGAGCTGGGGGCCGGGAAATTCATCCCCGGTTTCGAGGAACAACTGGAAGGCGTCAAGGCGGGCGAGGAGCGCACCATCGAACTGACCTTTCCCGAGCACTATCACGCCAAGGACCTGGCCGGCAGGCAGGCCGTTTTCGAGGTCAAGGTGCATACCGTCTCCGAGCCCGTATTGCCTGAAATCGACGAGGCGTTCGTGCGCAGTTACGATGTGCCCGACGGTAAGGTGGAGAGCCTGCGCGAGGAGATCCGCCGCAGCATGCAGGACGAACTGGACCAGGCCATACGCGACAACATCAAGGAGCAGGTCATGGAGGCCTTGCTGGCCGCCAATCCCATGGAACTGCCCAAGGGACGGGTCGAGGAGCAGATCGACCTGTTGATGTCCCAGATGCGCGAGACGCTGCAGAGCAGTGGGGCGCAAATGGGTGACCTGAACCTGGAGCGCTCCATGTTCGAGGAGCAGGCCAGGAAGCGGGTCGCGCTGGGCATGCTGACCTCCGAAATCGTCAAGCAGCAGAATATGACGCCGGCACCGGACCGGGTGCGCACCAAGGTGGAAACGGTCGCGGCGGGCTATGACAACCCTGAAGGGGTGGTGAACTGGTACTATGCGGAGCCGGAGCGCCTCAGTTCCATCGAATCCCTGGTGCTGGAAGATCAGGTGGTTGATTGGGTTACAGAAAATGCCGACGTGACGGAAAAGCCCACGACCTTTGACGAGATGATGGCGCGCAAGCGTTGAACCAGGCCCGTGAAAAAGTGTCAGATTTTTCGTTGTCAAGACTAAAAATCGTTGTTTTGACTGGGGTATAATTAAAGCGCGGGAATCAAATGACCGATACGAAAATTGTGCAGGGGATAGAAGGGATGAGTTCTATGAATTTGGTTCCCATGGTGGTGGAACAGACATCGCGGGGAGAACGCGCTTACGATATTTATTCGCGTCTCCTCAAGGAAAGGGTCATTTTTCTGGTGGGGCCGGTGGAAGATCACATGGCCAATCTGATCGCCGCCCAGATCCTGTTTCTGGAGTCCGAAAATCCTGACAAGGATATTCATCTATACATCAATTCGCCCGGTGGCTCGGTCAGTGCTGGCTTGTCCATCTACGACACCATGCAATTCGTGAAGCCGGATGTGAGCACCATGTGCCTGGGGCAGGCCGCCAGCATGGGCGCGCTGCTCCTCGCCGGCGGCGCCAAGGGCAAGCGCTTTGCCTTGCCCCACGCCCGCATGATGATTCATCAGCCGCTGGGCGGCTTCCAGGGGCAGGCGACCGATGTCGACATACACGCGCGCGAGATACTGCGCACCCGGGATCGTCTGAACGACATCCTGGCCAGGCATACCGGCCAGCCCCTTGACAAGATTCAGGCCGACACGGACCGCGACTTCTTCATGTCCAGCGAGGAAAGTGTAGAATATGGCCTGATAGACGAGGTGCTTGCAACCCGCCAGGCGGGCTAGGAGGCTGTCGGACTTAGGTGATCGTAGCGAGGCGAGTGGGAAATGGAGGACAGTTTTTCGATCATTTGAGGCGAATAGTGGTCGCTATTTAACGAAAATGATCGAAAAAATGGACCCATTTCCCGCCGCCGCAGTAGATTCATC
>WGFB01000037.1 GCA_015492435.1 Gammaproteobacteria bacterium
AGGTGATCGTAGCGAGGCGAGTGGGAAATGGAGGACAGTTTTTCGATCATTTGAGGCGAATAGTGGTCGCTATTTAACGAAAATGATCGAAAAAATGGACCCATTTCCCGCCGCCGCAGTAGATTCATCCTAAGTCCGACAGCCTCCTAGTGACAACGTGGATATCAAATTTTATTAGTGGAGGAGGTGTGTAATGTTTGAACTGATGGATTCGTACAGCCAGAACGCAGTGATCAAGGTCATCGGCGTGGGGGGTGGCGGCGGCAACGCCGTCGATCACATGGTGGCGGCCAATATCGACGGGGTGGATTTCATTTGCGCCAACACCGACGCCCAGGCATTGAAAAACTCCGCCGCGCGCACCACGCTGCAACTGGGCAGCAACATCACCAAGGGCCTGGGCGCCGGCGCCAATCCGGACATCGGCAAGCAGGCCGCCCTGGAGGACCGCGAGCGCCTGATCGAGGTGATGGACGGCGCCGACATGGTGTTCATCACCGCGGGCCTGGGCGGCGGCACGGGCACCGGGGGCGCCCCCGTGGTGGCCAAGGTGGCCAAGGAAATGGGCATCCTCACGGTGGCCGTGGTGACCAAGCCCTTCCCCTTCGAGGGCAAGAAGCGCAACCAGATCGCAGACGAAGGGATCGAGGAGCTGAGCGAATACGTGGATTCCCTCATCACCATTCCCAACGCCAAGCTGCTGTCGGTGCTGGGCAAGGGGATCTCCCTGCTGGACGCCTTCAAGTCCGCCAACAACGTCCTGCTGGGCGCCGTGCAGGGCATCGCGGAACTCATCACCCGCCCCGGCCTCATCAACGTGGATTTCGCCGACGTGCGCACCGTGATGGGCGAGATGGGCATGGCCATGATGGGATCCGGCGTGGAGCGCGGCGAGAACCGCGCCGTGGAGGCGGCCGAGGCGGCCATCAACAGCCCCCTGCTGGAAGACGTGAACCTGGCCGGCGCGCACGGCATCCTGGTGAATATCACGGCGGGCATGAATCTGTCCATTGGCGAGTTCGAGGAAGTGGGCAACACGGTCAAGGAGTTCGCCTCGGAGAATGCCACCGTGGTGGTGGGTACCGTCATCGATCCGGAGATGAGTGACGAACTGCGCGTCACCGTGGTGGCCACCGGCCTGGGCCGCGAGGAGCCCTACGAGGAGCCGCCCATGCAACTGGTGCAGAAGCGGGTGGCCAACAGTGACGAGGAGGTGGACTACAAGGCCCTCGACCGTCCCACGGTCATCCGCAATGACATGTCTGGAGAGCAGGCCGCCCTCAAGGAGGGCACCAACCTGGATTTTCTCGACGTGCCCGCCTTTCTGCGCCGCCAGGCGGACTGAAGGGGAAAAGGGCGGCATAACAGTTGCTTGCATGTGGCATGGCGCCACGGAGGTGGTTCGGGCCGCCTCCGTGGCGGGGTATTTCTATGCAGAAAATCCGTGCTGTGATAATATCCGGCTGATTTTCGGGAGGAATATCCTCATGCCGATTCCCTGGCATTACATACGTGCCGCGCCGGGCGCGGCGGGAAGCCGTTCCTGGTGATCAGGCAGCGCACACTGAAGAATATCATCCGCGCCTCGGGCGCCGGGTTGCAGTCTGGAGAGAAAATCGTCCTCACCCTGCGCCCGGCCCCGGCCGATACGGGTATCGTTCTGCGGCGCATGGACGTGGGACGGCCCGTGGAAATCCTGGCGAGCGTGGAAAATGTCGTCAGGACGGCCCCCTCCATGGTGCTGGGACGGGACGGCGCGGAGGTCGCGGCGGTGGAGCACATGCTATCGGCATGCGCGGGCCTGGGCATCGACAATGCCATCATCGAGCTGAGCGCGGCGGAAATCCCCGTCATGGACGGCAGCGCCGCGCCCTTTGTGTTTCTCATTCAGTCGGCGGGCATACAGGAACAGGACGCGCCGCGCAAGTACCTGCGCGTCAGGAAGGCGGTGCGGGTGGAAGAAGGCGGAAAGTGGGCAAAACTGGAACCCTTTAACGGTTTCAAGGTGACGTTTTGCGTAGACTTGCCGGGTCGGGACGGGCCGGGGCGCAGCCGGGAGCTGTGTGTCGATTTTTCCCGCACTTCCTTTGTCAAGGAAATCAGCCGTGCGCGCAGGCATGCCGGCACGGTGGCGGAGCGGGGCGGCTCGCGCTACGAGGATGAGTACCTCAAGCATCGCATCCTGGCGGCGACGGGCGACCTGAAGCTGCTGCGGCATGGCGTGATCGGCGCCTACAGCGCCCGGCAGTCGGGCCATGCTCTGAACCATCGCCTGATGAGGACGCTCCTGAAGGATGAAGATGCCTGGGAGATCCTGACATTTGGAGAGGCCGGGATGACGCCGCGGCAGGCCGCGCTGCGCGACGCCCTGGGCGGTTGAGCGGATCACTCCGCCGTCGTGTGGCGGTCGGCAAGGCGCCGCAGGGCCAGGCGCAGGCGCTCGTCGTTCATGGTGTCCGCCAGGGAACGGACCAGGGCGGCGGTGTCCGGGCCGAGCCCGCGCGGGGGGGCGGTATCGCGGGGCTTCGCCTCCGGTGTGGCCGGCGCCGTGCGGATGTGCAGGGATGCAAGCCCCCGCAAGGGGGCATGACGGCGCAGCCGCGTCAGGAGATCGGGCGTGTGGTACCTCAGCAGGGTGTTCCAGGCCGGGGAATCGGTCCGCAGCACGAGGCGCCGCCCGTCGTAATTGAGGACGCGGCAGTGGCCCTCCAGTCCGTCCGGGAGGGATTGCTGGAGAATTTCGTCAAGGGACTCCAGTAACCGGCAATGCTGGAACAGTTCCGCGATGCGCGCGCCACGCGCCCGCAGCATGCACGACGGGGTGCGGGCATCGCTCATGGCCGTGGCCGGGATTCCGGATGGTTGTGGTGATGGAACATGAACGTATACAACTGTAATCAGGATTGCCTAGGAGGCTGCCGGACTTAGGTGATCGTAGCGAGGCGAGTGGGAAATGGAGGACAGTTTTTCGATCATTTGAGGCGAATAGTGGTCACTATTTAACGAAAATGATGGAAAGAATGGACCCATTTTCCCGCCGCCGCAGTAGATTCATCCTAAGTCCGCCAACCTCCCGGGGATCGAAACAGACGACAATATAGAATAACAACGCACGATATGAATATCATCTTTCTTGCAAAGCGCGCCAACCGGGCTGTCAGCCTCAACCTTGGGCATGGCTGGTCCGTGACCGTCATGATCGCCGTTTTCGCCGTGTTTCCCCTCCTGGGCGTGGGAGCGGGATACTGGCTGGGGGTTGCCTCGCAGGAGCGGCAGGCGGTTTCCCAGGAACTCAGGGCGGAATTGCAGCGCCAGCGTGAGCACATCGACCGGGTGGCGAACCAGGCCCGCGAGGACATGAAGGGGCTCACGGTGCGCCTCGGGCAGCTTCAGGCCCAGGCGGTGCGCCTCAACGCCCTGGGGCGGCGCCTGGTGGAGGCGGGCAAGCTGGACAAGGAGGAATTCGATTTCAGCAGCCTGCCCGCGCAGGGCGGCCCGGAAGGCGACCCGGACCAGGGGCGGCAGATGACGCCCCCCGATTTCCTCCACGCCCTGGACCAGCTCGCGTCGGAGCTGAGCCGGCGCGAGAGCCAGTTGCGGGTGATCGAATCCCTGTACATGAACCGAGAGCTGCTGCGGGAGGTGAGGCCCACGGGCAGGCCCATACGCAAGGGCTGGATCTCGTCCTATTACGGCATGCGCACCGACCCCTTCACGGGATTGCAGGAATTCCACAAGGGCATGGATTTCGCGGGCAAGCCGGGTTCCGACATCATTGCCGTCGCCAGCGGGGTGGTCACCTGGGCGGGTGACCGCTACGGCTATGGCCTGCTGGTTGAAATCAGTCATGGCAATGGCTATATCACCCGCTATGGGCACAACAAGGAGTTGCTGGTGAAGGTGGGGGACATCGTGAGCAGCGGACAGGCCATTGCCCGCATGGGATCGAGCGGGCGTTCCACGGGGCCTCATGTGCACTTTGAAGTACACTACAAGGGCCGGGTCGTGAATCCCGGAAAATATGTGCTGGCGAAACGCCGCTGACGGCAGCCCGTTCTTAACATTTTTTAATTACAGTTTTCAACAATGGTCGCAAAATTATTCAGCAAGGTATTCGGCAGCCGTAACGACCGGTTGCTCAAGCGCATGAACGCCGTGGTCACCCAGATCAACGGAATGGAAGACAGCATGGCAGCGCTGTCGGACGAAGAGCTGCGCAACAAGACAGGGGAATTCCGCGAGCGCCTCGACAACGGGGCCTCCCTCGACGATCTGCTGCCGGAAGCCTTCGCCGTGGTGCGCGAGGCCGGCAAGCGGGTGCTCAACATGCGCCATTTCGACGTGCAGCTCATCGGCGGCATGGTCCTGCACCAGGGCAAGATCGCCGAGATGCGCACCGGCGAGGGCAAGACCCTGGTGGCCACCCTGGCGGCCTATCTCAACGCCCTGGAGGGCAAGGGCGTGCACGTGGTCACCGTCAACGACTACCTGGCCAGCCGCGATGCCCAGTGGATGGGCAAGCTGTATGAATTTCTCGGCATGCGCACCGGCGTCATACTCTCCAACCAGACGCCCGAGGAGAAGCGCGCGGCCTATGCGGCGGACATCACCTACGGCACCAACAACGAATACGGATTCGACTATCTGCGCGACAACATGGCTTTCCGCTTCGCGGACAAGGTGCAGCGCGAACTCAATTTCGCCATTGTCGACGAGGTGGATTCCATTCTCATCGACGAGGCGCGCACCCCGCTCATCATCTCGGGCCCGGTGGATGACAAGTCCGATCTTTACAAGAAGATCAACAAGCTCATTCCCGGACTGACACGCCAGGAAACCGAGGACGGGCCAGGCGACTACACCGTGGACGAAAAGGCCAAGCAGGTTTTCTTTACCGAGGAGGGCCACCAGCGCATCGAGGAGATGCTGGAAAAGGCGGGCCTGCTGAAGCCCGGAGAAAGCCTCTATGACGCGGCCAACATCGGACTCATGCACCATCTCAATGCCGCCCTCAAGGCGCACGCCCTGTTCCAGCGCGACGTGGACTATATCGTCAAGGATCAGGAGGTCATCATCGTCGATGAATTCACCGGGCGCACCATGCCGGGACGGCGCTGGTCGGAGGGCCTGCATCAGGCGGTGGAGGCCAAGGAAAACGTGCCCATCCAGAACGAAAACCAGACGCTGGCCTCGATTACCTTCCAGAACTACTTCCGGCTGTACAACAAGCTGGCGGGCATGACCGGCACGGCCGACACGGAGGCCTTCGAGTTCCAGCAGATCTATGGCCTGGAGGTGGTCGTCATACCCACCCACCGCCCCATGATCCGCGACGACATGCCGGACCTGGTCTTTCTCACGGTGGAGGACAAATTCAAGGCCATCGCCGGGGACATCAAGGACTGCGTGGCGCGCCAGCAGCCCGTGCTGGTGGGCACCACGTCCATCGAAACCTCCGAGAAGCTCTCCAAGATGCTCAAGAAGGAAAAGATCAGGCACAACGTCCTCAACGCCAAGCAACACGAGAAGGAGGCGCAGATCGTGGCCCAGGCGGGTTGTCCGGGGGCGGTGACCATCGCCACCAACATGGCCGGGCGCGGCACGGACATCGTGCTGGGCGGCAGCCTGGAGGCCGAGATCGCGGCCCTCAAGAATCCCAGCGACGAGCAGATCGAGAAAATCCGCGAGGACTGGCAGCGGCGTCACGACCAGGTGCTGGCCAGTGGCGGGCTGCACATCATCGGCACCGAGCGTCATGAGTCGCGGCGCATCGACAACCAGTTGCGTGGCCGCTCGGGACGCCAGGGCGATCCCGGATCCAGCCGTTTCTATCTCTCCCTGCAGGACAATCTGATGCGCATTTTCGCCTCGGAGCGCGTCTCGGCCCTGATGCAGAAGCTGGGCATGGAGGAAGGCGAGGCCATCGAGCATCCGTGGGTCACCAAGGCCATCGAGAACGCCCAGCGCAAGGTGGAGGGACACAACTTCGACATCCGCAAGAACCTGCTGGAATTCGACGATGTGGCCAACGATCAGCGCAAGGTCATCTACCAGCAGCGCAACGAGCTGATGGCCGCGGACGATGTCTCCGGCACCATCAAGACCCTGCGCGGGGAAGTGCTCAACGCCACCATCGACACCTATATCCCGCCCCAGAGCCTGGACGAGCAATGGGATATTCCGGGGCTGGAGAAGGCGCTGGAGCAGGAATTCGGCCTCAAGCTCCCGGTGGCCCGGTGGCTGGAAGAGGACGACGAGCTGCACGAGGAAACCCTGCGCCAGCGCCTGCTGGAGGAGATGGAGAAGCGCTATGCCGAGAAGGAGGCCATTGCCGGCGCGCCCGTCATGAGGGACTTCGAGAAGGCGGTGATGCTGCAGGTTCTGGATGGCCACTGGAAGGACCACCTTGCGGCCATGGACTATCTGCGCCAGGGCATCCATCTGCGCGGCTACGCCCAGAAGAATCCCAAGCAGGAGTACAAGCGCGAGGCCTTCGAAATGTTCTCCGCCATGCTGGACAACATCAAGCACGACGTGGTGTCCATCGTCTCGCGGGTGCAGATCCGCGCCGAGGAGGACGTGGAGGCCATCGAGGAACAGCGCCGCTCCGAGGCGCCGCGCCAGTATCAGCATCCCGAGGCCGGTGGCCTGGGGCTCGCGGAAGAGCCTCCGGGCGAGGCGGCCGCCGCCCCGCGCAAGCCGGTGGTGCGCGAAGGGCGCAAGATCGGCCGCAATGAACCCTGTCCCTGCGGTTCCGGCAAGAAATACAAGCAATGCCACGGCAAGCTGTCGTAAGGCCTTCTCCGGTGCGGACGAACCAGCGCCTCACACTTCTCGTCTAACGCCCAGGTAACCTCCATGGCCGTAGGCTTGAGCAACACCCTTCCCGCCCTGCTCCCCGTGGCCGGCATCCGCCTGGGAACGGCCGCGGCCGGCATCCGCTACACGGGCCGTGACGACCTGGTGCTCGTGGAGCTGGACGGGCAGACCCGCACCGCCGCGGTGTTTACCCGTAATGCCTTCTGTGCCGCCCCGGTCACCGTGGCGCGCCGTCACCTGGCCCAGGTTGCGCCGCGCTATCTGCTCATCAATGCCGGCAACGCCAATGCCGGCACGGGCGATCCCGGAGTGGCGGATGCCCTGGCCACCTGCCGCCTGGTGGCCGGGCAATGCCAATGCGAGGCTGAACAGGTATTACCCTTCTCCACGGGCGTCATCAGCGAACCGCTGCCGCTGGAAAAATTCCACGACGGCATCGCCCAGGCCGCCGCGCGCCTCGATCCCGCGGCCTGGCCCGCCGCGGCGCGCGCCATCATGACCACGGATACGGCGCCCAAGGCGGTGTCGCGGCAGGTGACCATCGGTGATGAGACCGTTACCATCACCGGCATGGCCAAGGGCTCCGGCATGATCTGTCCCGACATGGCCACCATGCTGGCCTACATCGCCACCGATGCGGCATTGGCGCAGGATGTCCTTGAGCACTGTCTTCGGGAGGCAGTGGCCGGAACCTTCAACAGCATCACCGTGGACGGTGACACCTCCACCAACGACGCCTGCGTGCTCATGGCCACCGGCCGCTCCGCGGCGCCTCCCATCGAAGCCGTGGACAGCGGGCCCTGCCGCCGGTTTACCGCCGCCCTGGAAGAAGTCTGCCGCATCCTGGCCCAGGCCATCGTGCGCGATGGTGAGGGTGCGACAAAATTCATCACCATCGAGGTGGACCAGGGCCGCAGCCGCGAGGAATGCCGCCAGGTGGCCTACACGGTGGCCCATTCGCCCCTGGTGAAGACGGCCTTCTTCGCCAGCGACCCCAACTGGGGGCGCATCCTCGCCGCCGTGGGACGCGCCGGCATCGAGGGTCTGGACGTGGGGCGCGTGGATCTGTTTCTCGGCGACGTGTGCATCGCCCGGGGCGGCGCCCTGGCGGATACCTACACGGAAGCGCGGGGCAGGGAAGTCATGGCGCGGGAGGATATCACCATTCGCATCCGCCTGGGCAGGGGGGATGCCAGCGCCACGGTCTGGACCTGCGACCTGTCTTACGACTACGTGCGCATCAACGCCGAGTACCGCACCTGACCCCCTTGAAATCTTCCCCTTCCTCCACCATCTATATTGCCTGAGTGGCCTGACTCAGGGGGGAGGCCAGACGTATGCCCGATCCCGGCAACGGCATGACGGAACTTCTCAGCGCCTCTCCGATCATAAAAAATTCATTTATTAACCCGGCAACAATATATGTCGTGTTCAGCGCTTCAGGCCCGAGCGGGATCAAGGCGCGGCCCGCGGGGAATGGCGAGCCCTTGCCAAGGGGCGCAACGCCGAGCCCGCGCGGGCCTGAAGCGCCTAACGAATTGATTTGAAAAAGACAGGCCGCCGCGTGCCGGCCCACGGACGGC
>WGFB01000038.1 GCA_015492435.1 Gammaproteobacteria bacterium
GTATGGGAAAGCCTGCGCGAATACCGGCCAAAAATCGTCGTTATAGAGATAAACTCGCACATTCCCGTGGGCATACACCAGATACACAATGGCGCTACCGCCATCGGCTCCAGTTTCACCTCAACGGTTCAACTCGGCCGAAACAAGGGATATACGCCGGTTTGCCATACCGGCAACCTCATACTGGTCAGGGACGACCTGGTGGGCGCGGTCGGCCTCTCCGAGGCCGAGCGGCTGCACCCCGAACTGCTGTTCGATTACAACTGGGTGCGCTTGCGCTATGACTCGCCCATGTCCGGAAGCGCTTCAAGACCCCTCCGGGAGAGATACCTCAAAAAGCTCGTAAAGCTGAGAAAACGCATAAAACTGTCCTTTTCATTGGGGCGCTAGCCCCGCGGATTCAGGTTCAAATAAACTGCAAGGCTACCGTCTCCAACTGACCATCGTCCGCTTGCCGGTACTGCACCTTGACGAAACGGTCCGTGGACAACATGGACAACAGTTGCCGCGAGGCCCTGAAACTGATTTTCTCCTTGGTCTCGGAATCCACGATGGTAAAAGTCATCGCATCCTCGTCCACCGACACCAGGTTACCGATGTGCTTGTTCTTTCCTACCACGTCGCATGCCGGGGCCATGCCGGCAACAGCCAGAGACGACATCAACACCATGCCCGCAAAAATATTTCTCATGACGCACTACTCCTCTTGTTCCGTGTTTCCGAAATCGTTATGGCGTTACGGACCGGATGGTTTCCAGACAGGTATCGAAGACCCGCGCCGGCCCCATCGAGCTTCGCCGCGCTCAGCCCGGCCTGCCATCATCAAGACCATCCAGCGGCCCGCCGCCCCGACATTCAGCCATCGCGGCTTTTTGTTACGCACCCGGCCTTGGCACACCCCTGATTCATCTGCTTGAAAGATTCCAGGGACCTCCGCCAGATTCGTTCTATTTCAATCCAGTAACTCAGCTTTGCGGGATCGCTGGCAATCCCGGCAAGACAGGTTTCGTTCCTGGACAACGGGTTTTCCCCGGCAGGTCTGACAAGTGTTTTCATGGCTCTATCTCCTCCGCTTCATTCCGGGCATATTGTGCTATTGCTTTCTTAAGGCCGCCTTAAAGGAAGCTCTGGTCAATTCATGAACCGGCGTCTGGCGGCTGAAATGCCCCGGCTCTGCGTTGAAAATCTTGGCAATAGCGCGCGATTACCCGCGCTTTTCGCCTTGATCCGGAAGCTTTCATCTCGCCATCCATCCGGTCCAGAATTAATCAGAGGTTTTTTCCCTGCTTCTTGACATGGCGCACCAGGCGCTTGCGGCGCTTGATCTGGCGCGGGGTGAGGACGTTCTTTTTGTCCTTGTAGGGGTTGTCGCCGCTCCTGAACTCGATGCGCACCGGCGTGCCTTCCAGTTTCAGGGATGCGCGGAAGAAGTTCTCCAGGTAACGGCGGTAGGCGCGCGGCGTGGCCTCCGTCTGGTTGCCGTGGATGACGATGACGGGGGGATTGTGCCCCCCCTGGTGGGCGTAGCGCAGCTTGATGCGCCGTCCTCTGACCAGGGGCGGGGCGTGCTGGGCAACGGCCTGCTCCAGCAGGCGCGTGAGCAGGGGCGTCGGCAGCTTGCGGGCGCTGCTCTCGCGGGCGCGGTCCACGGCGCGGAACAGGGCCTTGATGCCGGTGCCGCGCAGGGCCGAGATGTAGTGCACCGCGGCGTAGGATACGAAGGACAGCTTGCGCTCCACCTCCCGCTTGACCTGGTCCCGGTCACCGCCCGGCAGGCCGTCCCATTTGTTGACGGCGATGACCAGGGCCTTGCCACTGTCGATGATGAAGCCCAGCAGGCGGGCATCCTGTTCGGCGACGCCCGCGCGCGCGTCCAGCACCAGGATCACCACATTGGCGTCACTGATGGCCTGAAGGGTCTTGATGACGCTGAATTTCTCGATGGCCTCCGTCACCCGGCTGCGGCGCCGCACGCCCGCGGTATCGATGAGGGTGTAGGGGCGCCCGTGATGCTCGAAGGGTATGAAGATACTGTCGCGGGTGGTGCCCGGCTGATCGAAGGCCAGCACCCGCTCCTCTCCCAGCAGGCGGTTCACCAGGGTGGACTTGCCCACATTGGGGCGCCCCACCACGGCGATGCGGGTGCCCTGTTCTTCCTCCCCGGCTTCACCCTCCTCCACGGGGAAGTCCGCCAGTACGCCTTCGATGAGCGTGCTGATGCCGTGCCCGTGGGCAGACGAAATATAGTACTGTTCGCCGATGCCGATGGCGTGGAACTCGGCGCCCGCGACATTCTTTTCCAGCCCCTCGGTCTTGTTGACCACCAGGATGAGCCGTTTCCCGAAGGGCCGCAGTTGCCGGGCGATGGCCTCGTCGCTGGAATTGAGGCCCTCGCGCCCATCCACCAGCAACAGCACCACGTCGGCCTCCTCCACGGCGAGCAGGGCCTGCTCCGCCATGA
>WGFB01000039.1 GCA_015492435.1 Gammaproteobacteria bacterium
AGGTGATCGTAGCGAGGCGAGTGGGAAATGGAGGACAGTTTTTCGATCATTTGAGGCGAATAGTGGTCGCTATTTAACGAAAATGATCGAAAAAATGGACCCATTTCCCGCCGCCGCAGTAGATTCATCCTAAGTCCGACAGCCTCCTAGACCTCCAGGTTTTCCAGCAGGGTGCGCACTTTGTCCATGCCCTGTCTGACGGTGCGCTCGATCTCCGCCATTTCGATGACCGCCTGATCTCCCTTGCCCGCCGCCCAGTTGGCGACGACCGCGCAGGTGGCATAGGCCAGACCGAGCTCGCGCGCCAGGGCCGCCTCCGGCATGCCCGTCATGCCCACGATGTCGCAGCCGTCCCGTTCCATGCGGCTGATTTCCGCGCCGCTCTCCAGGCGCGGGCCCTGGGTGGCGCCATAGGTGCCGTGTTCCACCGCGTCCAGTCCCTGACCGCGGCAAGCTTCGATCAGACGTTGGCGAAGGCCGGTATCGTAAGGTTCGGTAAAGTCGATGTGCGTCACCTCCGTCAGCCCGTCCGCGAAAAAGGTATGCTCGCGGCCATAGGTGTAATCGATGATCTGGTCGGGAATGACCAGGCGCGCGGGCGACATTTCCGCCGTGATGCCACCCACGGCCGCCACCGCCACGATCCTTCGCGCCCCGGCCTGATGGAGGGCCTGGATATTGGCGCGGTAGTTGATACGATGGGGCGGAATGGTGTGGTTCTTTCCATGGCGCGCGAGAAACACCACTTCCCGCTCCCGCAGCCTGCCGAACACCAGGGGACAGGAGGGCGCGCCAAAAGGCGTGCCGACATTTTCTTCCCGCAGGATTTCCAACCCGGAGAGAGAGGTCAGGCCGGTGCCGCCGATGATGGCCAGTTCAGGCGTCTTCATTGGCCGCGTAGATACCTGCCGCATTGCGCAGGTAGCCCTTGTAGTCCATGCCGAAACCGAACACGTATCGATCCTCCACATCCAGACCGCTGAAGTCGGCGCTCAGCCCGTGCTTGCGGTCATGGATCTTGTTGACCAGTACGGCGCTGTGGACTTCCCGGGCGCCGGCCTCACGGCAGTCCCTCATGATGGCGTCCAGGGTCAGGCCTTCATCGTGGATGTCATCGATGATCAGTACCACCCTGTCCCGCAGAGGAAGGGATGGCCGGACCACCCAGTCGAGCTGGCCCCCGCGGGTGCCGCCCGCATAACGCGTGGCATGTATGTAGTCCTGTTGCAGGGGGAAGCCCAGGCGCGGCAGCAGCAGGCCCGCGGGTATCAGGCCGCCCTGCATGACGCACAACACCAGTGGGTCGCTGTCGTGGAGGCGCTCCGTCAACTGCCGTGCCAGGCGGTCGAGCGCCTCGTGGACGTCTTCCGCGGTGTACAGGCAGTCCGCCCTGTCCAGGACGGACTGCGCTTCTTGGGGTGTGATGGGCATGAGATGAATTGTGGTCTTGTCGATTGATGTTATTTTTGTAACAGGCCCGTCCTCGACCGGCTTGCCTTTCCCCTTCTCCCCTGGTGGGGAGAGGGCCGGGGTGAGGGGAGACGACTCCACGGCTGCTGTATGAACCCCAATTATAAACGACAGGACATGAAAGCGAAAACCGCGCGTCCTTCCAGCGGCTCATTCCCCTGAGAGCGCAGCAAGCAGTTGCCTGACCCCGGCGATCCTGTCGTTGGCGTCTTCTCCATCCAGCTGAAAGCGCAGCTTGTTCTTGCCGTCGAACTTGTAGCGTTGCGGTTGCGTCTGTATGAGCCGGATCAGCACCTCCGGATCGATCTTCGGTTCCTCCTCGAAGACCAGGCGCCCGCCCGTGGGGCCGGCATCGATCTTGAGGATGCCCAGTGCCTGGGCCTGGAGCTTGATGCTGGTGACCATGAAGAGATTCCTGGCGGCCTCCGGCAGCAGGCCGAAGCGGTCGATCATTTCCACCTGCAGTTCATCGAGTTCGCCCTCGTCGGCGGCATTGGCGATGCGCTTGTACAACACCAGGCGGCTGTGCACGTCCGGCAGGTAGTCCTCGGGGATGAGGGCGGGGATGTGCAGGTCGATTTCCGTCCGGGCATGCAGGGGCTGGTCGGGCAGGGGCTGGCGCCCCGACTTGAGATCGGCCACCGCGCGTTCCAGCATCTCCGTATACAGAGTGAAACCGATCTCCTGGATCTGGCCGCTCTGGTCCTCGCCCAGCAGTTCGCCGGCGCCGCGTATCTCCAGGTCGTGGGTGGCGAGGGTGAAGCCCGCGCCCAGATCCTCGATGGACTCGATGGCCTCCAGGCGCTTGAGGGCGTCGGCGGTCATGACGCCGCGCGGGGGAATCATGAGATAGGCGTAGGCCTGGTGATGGGAGCGTCCCACGCGGCCGCGCAACTGGTAGAGCTGGGCCAGCCCCAGCTTGTCGGCGCGGTTGATGATGATGGTGTTGGCGTTGGGCACGTCGATCCCGCTCTCGATGATGGTGGTGCACAGCAGGATGCTGAAGCGCTGGTGATAGAAGTCCAGCATGATCTGCTCCAGCGCTTTCTCCGGCATCTGGCCGTGGGCGACGCGGATACGCGCCTCGGGCATGAGTTCCTCGAGCTGCCCGCGGATCTTGTCGATGGTGCGCACTTCGTTGTGCAGGAAATAGATCTGTCCGCCACGGCGTATCTCGCGCAGGCAGGCCTCCTTGATCAGGGCGTTGTCCCACTCGCGGACGAAGGTCTTGACCGCGAGGCGCTGCAGAGGCGGCGTGGAGATGATGGACAGGCTGCGCAGGTCGGAGAGGGCCATGTTGAGGGTGCGCGGGATGGGCGTGGCGGTCAGCGTCAGCACGTCCACCTCGGCGCGCAGTTCCTTGAAGCGTTCCTTTTGCCTGACCCCGAAACGGTGTTCCTCGTCGATGATGACCAGTCCCAGGTTCTTGAAGGCCACGTCCTTCTGCAGCAGCTTGTGGGTGCCGATGAGGATGTCCACCTTGCCGTCACGGGTGTCGGCGAGCACGGCCTCCTGCTCGCGTCCGCTGCGGAAGCGCGATAGGACCTCGATGCGCACCGGCATTTCCGAGAAGCGGTCGCGGAAGTTCTGGAAGTGCTGCTGGGCCAGCAGGGTGGTGGGCACCAGCACCGCCACCTGGGTATTGCCCTGGACGGCCATGAAGGCGGCGCGCACCGCCACCTCGGTCTTGCCGAAGCCCACGTCGCCGCATACCAGGCGGTCCATGGGGCGCTCGGCGGTCATGTCGGCGATGACGTCGTTGATGGCGTCCAACTGGTCGGGCGTCTCCTCGAAGGGGAAGCTGGCGGCAAAGGCCGCGTACTGGTCGTCCGGCGCCGGGAACACCCGGCCCTGCCTGGCCTGGCGGCGGGCGTAGATGTCCAGCAGTTCGGCGGCCACGTCGCGTGCCTTCTGCGCGGCGCGGCGCCGGGCCTTCTGCCATTGCTGGCTGCCCAGCTTGTGCAGGGGCGCCTGCTCCGGGGCGGCGCCCGTGTAGCGGCTGATGAGATGCAGGGAGGAGACGGGCACGTAGAGTTTGTCGCCGCCGGCGTATTCCAGGGTGAGGTATTCCGTGGTGACGCCCCCGATGTCCAGGGACTGGAGCCCGAGGTACCGGCCCACGCCGTGCTCTTCATGGACGACGGGGGCGCCGTGGTTGAGTTCGGTGAGGTTGCGGATGACGGCCTCGCTGTCGCGCGCCTTGCCCTTGCGCCGCCGCCGTTGCATGACCTGCTCGCCATGGAGCTGGGACTCGGAGATGACGGCAATGGGCGGTTCATCGATGAGCAGGCCGCGGTCCAGCAGGGCGACGGTGATGCCCAGGCGGGCATCGCTGTCCAGAAACGCTTCCCAGGAGGCGAAGGGGGTGGGATAGAAATCGGCGTCATGCAGCATTTCCAGCATGATCTCGCGCCGCCCCGTGGTTTCGGCCACGAGCAGCACCCGGCCCGGGAACTCGCCGAGAAAGCGGCGCAGGGCCGCCATTTGCCCGCCGCCCGCCGCTGCACCGCTGAGGGCCGGGGGCGCGTGGGTCCTGAAGTTGTAGTGGCCGGGGCGTTCTTCGAGCGCGAAGGGCTGGAGGTCGCAGTGGGGCAGGGCCCTGACCTGCGCGAGGGCCTCGTCCGGCGGCAGGAAGACCTCCTCAGGGGACAGCAGGGGGCGCTCCGCGTCGTGCCGCCCCTGCTCGTAGCGCTCGTTGATCTGCGTCCAGCGTTCCGCGCACACGGCCTCCATGTCCCGCTCGAAGAGCACCACGCTGTTCCGCGGCAGATAATCGAACAGGGTATGGGTGTGGGTGAAGAACAGGGGCAGGTAGTATTCGATGCCGGGGGGCGCGGCCTGGTTGCTGACCTCGCGGTAGACGGGGCTGCGCTGCGGGTCGCCCGGAAAGCGGCTGCGCCAGCCCTGGCGGAAGCGCGACACCGACTCTTCATCGAGGGGGAACTCATTGGCGGGCAGCAGCCGGATGTGATCGACCCGCGCCGTGGAGCGCTGGTCCTCCGGCTGGAAGATGCGGATGCTGTCCACCTCGTCGTCGAAGAGGTCGATTCGGTAGGGATGGGCGCTGCCCATGGGAAAGAGATCGATGAGGCTGCCGCGCAGGGTGTATTCACCGTGCTCCATGACCTGGGAGACGCAACGGTAGCCGCTCTTGTCGAGGCGCTCGCGAAAGGCGAAGGGGTCCAAGTGGTCACCCCTGTTGACGACCAGGCTGTGGGCTTCCAGATACTCGCGTGGCGGCAGCCTGACGATCAGCGTATCCACGGGCACGATGAGGATGCCCTGGCGCTGGGCGGGCAGTTTCTGCAGGGTGTAGAGCCGCTCGGAGATGATGTCCTGGTGGGGCGAGAACACATCGTAGGGCAGGGTTTCGCGGTCCGGCAGGGTGAGCAGGGCCTGCTCCGCCGCTTCGCCCAGGTAGAACCTCAACTCGTGGGCCAGTTCCTCGGACTTGCGCATGTCGGGCGTCACCACCACGATGAGTCCGTCGTGAAGGCGCGCCGCGTTGCCCAGGATCAGGCCCAGGGCGCTGCCATGGATCCTGCCCCAATGGCATTCCTCGGCGCAGTTGCCAGGCAGGGCGGGCCGGAATGGGTCGATTTCACTCATGAGAAAGAAACGCGATTGTCTGTCGTCGTGTTGAAACTGAAAAGTGCGCCAGTTTAGCAGAAAAGGGGCGATGGATGGTGGCGGTCAATCGCGCTTCAACAGCACATACACGGCGCCGGTGCCGCCGTCCATGGGACGCGCGGAACAGAAGGCGAGTACCTCGTCGCGCTGTTGCAGCCAGGCATTGACCTTGCGCTTCAGGATTCCCCGCCCATGGGGGGAACTGCGGCCCTTGCCATGGATGATGCGCACGCAGCGCCGCCGCGCGGCGCGGCTGTCCCGCAGGAACCGCGACAGGGCCTCGCGCGCCATGGCTACGGTCATGCCGTGCAGGTCGAGTTCGGCGCCGATGCTGAACTGCCCGCGGCGCAGCTTCTTCACCACCATGTGCTGGACACCCGGGCGCGCGAAAAGCAGTTCCTCGCCGGTTTCCAGTTCGGCGGGATCGAAGGCCTCGGAGAGCATGTCTTCGCGCACCTGCAAATCGTCCTGCAGGCGCTGCTGGGGCACCGGGCGCCGCTCCTTGGGTTCAGGGACGACGCGGTCATGATTTAAACGCCTGATATTTTTGACCGATTTTCTGAACAGCGCCCTGTCCGCGGCGCTGATGCGGGAATCTTTTTTCATGTTTGCGCAGTCCTTCCCCCGAAGCGAGGACCCGGCCGCGGCCTCAGAGAGAAGCAATATTTAAGTTGGGAGTAACTATTCAGCCCATTCCGCTACAATTATCGACATTGGGCTTCATCTGGATTCATGAAATCCGGATTCTTTCCCTGAAACAGCAGCGTCAATGCCTGTGTGGCGGACAAGCCATGCTTGCGGCACGTCGACAGGTAGCTGCGCACCCGA
>WGFB01000040.1 GCA_015492435.1 Gammaproteobacteria bacterium
AGGTGATCGTAGCGAGGCGAGTGGGAAATGGAGGACAGTTTTTCGATCATTTGAGGCGAATAGTGGTCACTATTTAACGAAAATGATCGGAAAAATGGACCCATTTCCCGCCGCCGCAGTAGATTCATCCTAAGTCCGACAGCCTCCTAGGGGCGGTTCGCTGAGCAGGGCCGCCTGCTCGCGCAGGGCGAGTATGTGCTCCTCCCAGAATCGCCCGGAGTTGAACCACGGAAAGGCAGCGGGAAAGGCGGGGTCGTCCCAGCGCCGCGCCAGCCAGGCGGCGTAATGCATCATGCGCATGGTGCGCAGGGCCTCGATGAGATGCAGCTCGCGGGGATCGAAATCCATGAAGTCCGCGTAGCCCTCCAGGAGGTCCGCCAGCCCCGCCGTCATGTAGGCGCGGTCTCCGGAGAGAAACATCCACAGGTCCTGGATGGCGGGGCCCATGCGCACGTCGTCGAAGTCCACGATGTGGGGGCCCGCGTCCGTCCACAGGATATTGCCGGGATGGCAGTCGCCGTGCAGGCGCAGGTAGCGCACCTCGCCGGCCCGTTCATAGCAGGCCTCGATCTGCCGCACCAGGTCCGCCGTCAGGGAATCGTAGGCCGGCACCAGTTCCCCCGGTATGAAATCGTGTTCCAGCAGGTAGCGGCGCGAGTCGACGGCGAAGTGCTGCACGTCCAGGGTGGGGCGGTGCGCGAAGGCCTTGGTGGCGCCGACGGCATGGAGGCGGCCGATGTAGCGCCCCAGGATCTCCAGGTGCTCGGGATTGTCCAGCTCCGGGGCGCGGCCGCCGCGGCGGGGAAAGAGGGCGAAACGGAACGGCCCGGCATGAAACAGGGTGCGACCGTTCTCGTCGGCCATGGGCGCCACCACGGGAATCTCGCGCAGGTGCAGTTCGCGGGTGAAGGCGTGTTCTTCCAGAATGGCCTCATCGGACCAGCGCCCGGGGCGGTAGAATTTGGCGATGAGGGGCGGCCGGTCCTCCAGTCCCACCTGGTAGACCCGGTTCTCATAGCTGTTGAGGGCCAGGAAGTGGCCGTCGCATTCGAATCCGAGGGCTTCCACGGCCTCGAGAATGGTGTCGGGGCCCAGCGCCTCGTAGGGGTGGTGTCTTGCACCCTGGCTCATGGGGTTTCTTCCTTCATGCCTGCGCCACGAAGATGGCGCGCCGCGGCGCGGGATAGCCCTCGACGGTGCGTCCGGGATCCCGTGGATCGAGGAAATCGGCCAATGACTGGAAACGCATCCAGTCCGTGGCGCGCTGCTCCGCGGTGGTGGTGGGGGTGACGTCCACCAGGCGCACCGCGCCATAGCCGCAGCGCTGCAGCCACGCCGCGAGGGTCGCGCCCGAGGGGATGAACCACACGTTGCGCATCTGCGCGTAACGTCCACGCGGCACCAGCACCGCGCCCTCGTCCCCTTCGATCACCAGGGTCTCCAGCACCAGCTCCCCGCCCGGGCGCAGGCAGGCGCGCAGTTCCAGCAGGTGATCCAGGGGCGAGCGGCGGTGATAGAACACCCCCATGGAAAAGACCGTGTCGAAGCCCGCCGCCTCCCGGGGCAGGGCCTCGATGCCCAGGGGCAGGACATGGACCGGCAGCGGCCCCAGGTAGTGGCGCAGCGCCGCGAACTGGATGACGTAGCGCAGGGTGGGGTCGATGCCCACCACCAGGGACGCCCCCTCGCCCGCCATGCGCAGCGCGTAATAGCCGTTGCCGCAGCCCACGTCCAGCACCCGGCGTCCGGCGAGGGGGGTGATATGGGGGCGCAGGCGGGCCCACTTCCAGTCCGAGCGCCACTCGCTGTCGATATGGATGCCGAACAGGGAGAAAGGCCCCTTGCGCCACGGATGCAGGGCGCGCAGCGAGGCCTCCAGCGCCGCCTTCGTGGCGGCGCCGCAGTCACCGGGATCGCCGATGCGCACCGTGTCCGCGCGCAAATCGATACTCGCCGGCTGTATGGGGGGCAGCCCCGCCAGCAGCGCCAGCCAGGCGGGCAGGTCGCCATGGGCCTGGTGTGACAGGGCCGCCGCGACGCGCGGCGGCAGGTCCCGCGCCCAGGACGCCAGTGGCGAATTTTCCACAGTCTGATACAGTGCGGTGTAGTCCAGCGCCACAGGCGCGGTGGGGACATCGCCGCAGCGATCGGCTTGCATGTTCTTGTGTCTCCCGTGTACCTGAATCCGTGAATTCAGGGTGTATTCAACAACGCAGCCATGACATCATACAGAGAATCGGCCGCCCATATCAGCTTCACGGCGCTGGAATTCCATCGTGACGGCCATTTCGCGCCCGCCGCCTACGAGTACCGCGGCAGCCCCTCCCGGGGCTGGGAGATCCTGCGCGACGGCGAACACGATCTGCAACTGGGCCCGGGCTTCACCGCCGTGGAGACCCGCCATTGCGGCGTCTGCTCCACGGACCTGGCGCGCGCCGCGCTGCCCTTTCCCCTGCCCCAGGTCACCGGCCATGAGGTGTTGTGCCGGCGGGAAGACGAGCTGCTGGCGGTGGATATCAATGCCTCCCACAAGGCCCGCGCCCATGGCGCCGCCGCCTGCCCCTGGTGCTCGGCCGGGCTGGAGACCCACTGCCCGCGGCGCCTCACCCTGGGCATCGACCGTCTGCCGGGGGGCTTCGCGCCGTGGATCCTGGCGCCCGTCGCCGCCCTCCACCCCGTCCCCGCGGACGTGCCTTGCGAGGCGGCGGTCTTTGCCGAGCCCTTCGCCGCGGCCCTGCGCGCCGTCGAGGTAACGCCGCCCCGCGCGGGCGAGCGGGTCGCCGTGCTGGGACCGCGCCGCCTCGGCCTGCTGGTGCTGGCCGCCCTGGCCACCCATCGCCGGCGCCACGGCCTGGACTTTTCCATCACCGCCCTGCACCGCCACCCCTGGCTGGCGGAGCATTGCCTGCGCATGGGCGCCGACACGGCCCTGCCTGTTGGTGAGGCGGAAACGGCCTACGACGTCGTCTTCGACACCACGGGAAGCCCTGCCGGCCTGCGGGAGGCGCTGCGGCGCGCACGCCGCGCCGTGCACCTCAAGTCCACCCACGGCCGGCGCGCGGAGGGCATGGCGCACCTCACGGAGCTGGTCATCGATGAAATCTCCCTCCACCCCTTCTCCGCCAACGCCCCGCTGGACCCCGCGCTGCTGGCGCGCATGGCGCCGCCCTGCCATGCCGGTGTGGCGCCGTCGGTCCCGCAGGCCTTGCGCCGCCGCCTGCAGGACCGGATTCCCCATTGCCGGCAGGAAGACATGGACACCGGCGCGGCAACCATGCCTGCCGCCGCGGAGAAGGGCCCGGGAGGCTTCGACCTGGCCCTGGTGGGCAGCCTGGCGGAGGCGGACAGGGTCATCCGCCCCCGGCCCGGCGCCCCCGCCCGGGTGCGCGCCAGGGGCGCCATCCTGGTGGCGGCCGACGGTGCCCGGCGGAATGCCCTGGCCCAGGCCCTGGCGCGGGGCGTCGAGATCCACAGCTCCCGCTGCGGCCGCATTCCCCAGGCCCTGGACAGCCTGGCCGCACAACCGGCGCTGGCGCAGGCCATGGCCGAACATCTGGTCACCCACCGTTATCCCGCGCGCGCGCTGGCGCGGGCATTCGCCACCGCCGCCCGGGGTGAAGGCGTCATCAAGGTGGTGGTGGATACGGCTAAGGGGATGGAGTAAGGGCCGTTGCGCCCCGCGGGCGTCAACTGGCGTTCAGCCTGGCCAGCTTTTCGTCCATGCGTGTCAGCAGGCCGCCGATGCCTTCTTTCTTGACGATATCGCGGTAGCTGCTGCGGTAGTTGCGAATGAGGCTGACCTCCTCGATGACCACGTCGTAGATCAGCCATTTGCCGCCCTTGAGGCGCATCTTGTAGCGGATGGGTATGTCCACGTCCCCGCTGACGATGATGGTGGAGACCTCGGCGCGGCTGCCCTTGACCCGCGCGCCGAGCACTTCCACACGCTCGTCGGTGTAGGCCTCGATGCGGCCGATGTAGGTCGCCAGCAACAGCTTGGAGAACTTGTCTATGAACTGCTGTTTCTCCTTCTCCGTGGCCTTCTTCCAGTTGGTCGACAGGGCGCGCTGGGACATGACCCGGAAGTCGAAGTTCTCGTAGACGATTCTCTCGATGTCCGCGCGGCGCGTGGCATTGTCCAGAGACTTGTCCCGCAGCTCGGCAAGGACATCGTCCAGTATCCTGCCAAGCTGTTCAGCAGGATCCGGAGGCTGAGCGCCCGCCGCGCCACCTGCCAGCAGGCACAACCAGGCCAGGCACAGGCCGAGGGCGTAAAACCGGTTTCTTCTCTTTGTATATCGTCTGTTCACCCGCTCTTGTCTCTCCATTGCCGGGGAGGCCGTGTCATTCCCGGATCTGCGCGGCACGGTGCTGGATATAGGCGTTCTTGACAAAGGCATAAGGATCCAGGGCCTCGCGCTTGAGGGCTTCATAGGTATCCCTGTCCAGGGACAGGGAGTTGACCATGTTATATCCCCTCACGGTCAATCTGATCCACAAGTTGTCAATATAACGGTAAATGGGATCCAGATACAGGGTATCGACCAGCAGGCCGGTACTGTCGCGCAGGGTGTAGGAACCGTAGAAGGGCAGCACCAGGTAGAATCCCGGCCCGATTCCGTAGTGGCCCAGGGTCTGGCCGAAGTCCTCGTCCTTTCTCCTCAGGCCCCAGTAGGCGCGCGCGGGATCGAAAAAACCCAGCAGCCCGATGGTGGTGTTGATGCCGAAACGCAGCAATTCCGTACCCGTGTTCTTCATCTTGAGCTGCAGAAAATTGTTGGCGATGCGCATGGGCGCCTGAACATTGGTGAAGAATCTGGCCACCGAACGCCGCACCGGCACCGGGACCACGCGGTAACCGCGCGCGGCGGGTTTCAGGAAATAGAAATAGAACTTGTCGTTGAAGGCGAACATGGCCCTGTTGAAGGGCTCCAGGGGATCGGCGATGGCGATATCGTCGGCGGCATCTTCATCCTCGAAGTCGTCTTCGAAATCATCTTCAAAGCCGTCCGCGGAACCGCCGCCGGCATCCATGGCGGCATTATCCGCGATTGCTCCGTTGCGCACGCCTTCATTTGAGGAAGGAGGCGCCGCGAATGCCGCGCCCTGCGGCAACATCAACAGCATACCGATGATGACCGGCGCGAGGCATTGCCTGCTCATTCCCATACCGCATCGGCGCGCCGCGCCCGCCTTTCATTCATCCTTGAAGATGTACTTGCTGATGAGTTCTTCGAGGCTGATGGCGGATTCCGTCTCCTCGATCTCGCCGCCGGGCTCGATATATTCCTCGGCGCCGCCCGGCGTGATGCTGACAAAGCGGTCCCCCATGATGCCCGCCGTGCGGATGGACGCGATGCTGTCTTCCTGCAGTCTCACGCCGTTGTCAATGGACAGGGTGACCACTGCCTCGTATTCCTCGGGATCCAGGCGGATAGAAGTGACTTTCCCGACACGCACGCCGGCAATCTCGACAAAGGCGCCTTCCTTGAGACCGGAAACGGAATTGAAACTGGCGCTGACCGGATAGTTGTTTTGTTGTCCGAACAGTTCCACGTCGCCCAGTTTGATGGCGATGTAGGCAAACCCGGCGAAGCCCAGAATCATGAAGAGGCCGACCACCAGTTCAACATTGACTTTTTTCATGATGCGGTTTCTGTCTCAAAGCATGATGGCGCTGATAAGATAGTCCCAGACGAGTATGGTCACCGAGGCAAGCACCACTGCGTCGGTGGTAATCCTGCTGACGCCCTCTGGCCCGAAGGCCCCCTTGCGCTCCAGGTGCAGAAAAAACCCTTTTGCCGCGGAAATCCACACTAGCAGCAGGCCGAATACGAAGGACTTCACGATACCCATCTCCACGTCGTTCCACAACACGCTTTCATACATGCCGTTGAAGTAGGCGCCGTGACTGACCCCCAGCAGGGCCACGCCGATGAGATAACCGCCGAGTATGCCCACCACATCGAAAATGAAGGTGAGCAGGGGCAGGGAAATGATGCCGGCCACGATCTTGGGCACAACAAGGAAGCGGTAGGGATCGATGGCCATGCACTCCAGGGTGTCGATCTGCTCGGTGCTCCTCATGATGCCGATCTCCGCGCAAATGGCGGATCCCGCCCGTCCGATAACCATCAATGCCGTGAGCACCGGCCCAAGCTCACGAATCAGGCCCAATGCCACGGCGGAACCCAGCAGATCCTCGGAACCAAAGCGCGACAGGGTGTAATATCCTTGCAGTCCCAGCACCATGCCGGTAAAGGCCCCCGTCACCACGATGACGAACATGGAGCGCGCCCCGATAAAGTGCACCTGCTTGATGATGGGGTGAAGCTTGTAGGGCGGTTTGAGGATGTTGACGAAGCAGATTCCCAGGAAAATACCCATGCGGCCGATCTGTTCGATGTAGTAGAGAGCGCCGTCCCCCAGTTTTTCGACCAACTTCTTCATGTTCCGGCCCTGCCGTCCTCGTACCTCTTCGCCCAGGTGCCCCGCGCCGCCGTCCGCACCCCATTACAGACAAATATACTCGGATACCCCCGAACGAAGCAAAAGGAACGGCCGCGGAATTCACCCTTTTTTCCAGTGACAAACCGAAACGAATCCATTACCTTACGCACTCAGGGATCCAATAATCGACAAAAGGAGGAATCACCGCCATGACCAGAACCAACATGACCCTCGCGCCAATCGCCCTCGCAGTCCTGCTGCTGGGAGGCTGCGCCACCACCGCCGACATCGAGCGCGTTTCCAGCGAGGCCGCCCGCGCCCAGGCCACGGCTGACGAGGCCAAGGCCCTGGCTCAGGAAGCGCTGGACGCCGCCAATCAGGCGCGTTCCGAAGCTTCCGACGCCAACGATACGGCTCAGCGCGCCCTGAACCAGGCATCGCAGGCTCAGCAGGACGCCCTGGCCGCCCAGGAAGCCGCCGCCCGCGCCGAGGAAAAGGCCGAACGCATGTTCGAGAAATCCATCGCCAAGTGATGCCGGTCACTGGCCGTCACCGGGTGGTTCCCGCGGCCTGCCCGGTACGGCCCTGCCTTCTCAGGAAACGCAGCGCACCAACGGCCCGGCATGCCGGGCTGGAAACACATAGCCTTTCATCCCTTCTTCCTTGATAATGCGCCATAGGGCGTCCCGCGCCTGCCACTCCGCGGGGAAAGGCCCAATGAGCACCCGGCAATAACCATCTTCCACGCCCACCCTGACCGAAATGGGCACATCCACCCAATCCAGGTCATAGGCCACCTGGCGGGCATTACTCACATCGGTAAAGGCGCCGACCTGCAACATCCAGCCACTGTCCGAATGCCTGTCGGCGGCCTCCACCTTCACGTCACTGATAAGGCGTGGCATGCCATCATGCCGGCTCGCCTCGCGCACCACTTTTTCCTTGACAGCCTCGCGCTCGGCGGCGCGGGTAACAGCCGAAACCGCGCGTACGATCTGGGGCAGATTGCTGGGCGCCGGCTCCCCCCGGTCGAAGACGGGTTCGTGGGCTTCCAGGAACAGGGCATTGCCTTCCAGGCCCAGTTTGTAGGGCTGATTGATGATCTCGACGGTGGTGCCCTCCGTCACCAGCCCGAACAGCACCTCGATATCCTCGGGATACATGCGGATGCAGCCATGGCTGATACGCCGCCCCACGCCATAGGGCTTGTTGGTGCCATGTATGAGATAGCCCACCATGTCGAGGCGCAGGGCATACTTCCCCAAAGGGTTGTCCGGGCCGGGAGGCACCACCCGCGGCAGGGGATTGCCCTCGGCGATGCTTTCCTCAAGGATGGATTGGGGCACGGTCCATACCGGGTCCTTGTCCTTCACCAGGATGCGCGCCTTACCCACCGGGGTGGCCCAGCCTTCCTGGCCGATGCCGACCGGATAGGTCATCACCCTGGCCTGTTCGCCGGGCCGGGCTGGCGGATAATAATAAAGGCGCATCTCCGCCAGATTGATGACAATGCCGGACCTGGGTCCGTTGGGCAATACGTAGCGGGCGGGCACGGTGACTTGCGAACCGGGCTCAGGAAGCCAGGGATCCACGCCGGGATTGGCGGCAACGATCTCGTTGTAACCCAGGTCATGTTCGCGGGCGATATCCAGCAAGGTTTCACCCTCCCGCACGGTGACGGTATAGATCCGTCCCACAAGGTCATTGCCAGGCGCGGGCATTGGGAATTCCGCACCCTGCGCCGGCAGAGTCACGCCCGCGAAAAGCAGGCCCGCGAACAGGATTCGGCCGATGTATGCTGCTGGACTCATGTTCACCTGGATATATTTCCGTTGCGGCTATTCTAACGGCTTACGGGCCGACATGAAATGCACTTGCCCGGCCTTCCTCTCACGTTTCAGGAAATGCTCACACCGTCGATACCCTTAGGGACCTCTGATTCATTCTGGAATTGATCAGATAGAATAACCCGGCAGTTGCATGAAATTGCGGGTGCCAACCGTGCCAGCGTGTGGTGGCCACAGGAAGGGACGAGGTACAAAAGGCTGCTTCCCTTGTAACTTGCCCCTTGTATCTTGTGCCTTCCACAACCCCGGCACACACTTTTTGTAATGACCGGGATGAAACAACAACACATCTCAAAGGATTCAGACCCTGGAATGTTCCGCAAGATACGCATTGCCCTCCTTCTCGCCATCCTGTTCGCCGTGGCCATGAACGCCTGGGTGGACCGGGCCAATTCGCGCAATTGGGAACGCACGCTGCGCGTGGCCGTTTACCCCATCAACGGCGACCAGAGCCGGGCCGGCGCCCGCTATATCCGCGCCCTGGAGCGGGAAGATTTCCTGCCTGTCGAGGCCTATTTCAAGGAGCAGGGACAGCGCTATGATCTACCCCTGAAGAATCTGGTTGATATACGCCTGGCGCATGAGGTGACAGAACCGCCTCCGGCGCTTCCCGCCGGCGCCGGCATGCTCGACACCATGCTATGGAGCCTCAAGCTGCGTTACTGGGCCTTCCGGGTGGACAAATACGAAGGGCCCGCTCCGGAAGTGAAAATGTTCATGCTGTTTTTCGACCCCGCAACCCATGACAAGCTGCCCCACTCCGTCGGCCTGGAAAAAGGCCTCATCGGCGTGGTGCAGGCCTACGCGGGACGGCGCTTCGCGGCGCGCAACAATGTGGTGTTCACTCACGAACTGCTGCATACCGTGGGGGCATCGGACAAATATCACCCCGGCAACAATATGCCCGTGTTTCCGGAGGGATACGCCGAGCCGGACAGAACCCCCCGCCTGCCTCAGTCCCTGGCGGAGATCATGGGGGGGCGCATCCCCCTCGGCGAGACACGGGCCGTCATGCCCGGGAGCCTTGCCCAAACCCTCATCGGCCCCGTCACCGCCATGGAAATCAACTGGCTCACGCCGGATGACTACCGGCTTGCCGATGCGGGCGGCGGCCGGTAAGGACCGGCAAGGAACGGAAAAATCCCGATACCTGGAAGGATCAGGACGGCAGATGCTGACGCATCAGGATCGCGGCCAGTTTTTCGATCGAGAGAATCATGCGCGTGGAATCCAGATGACGCCGTTCCCGGATGGATATCCGCGCCCCCTCCGAAGGCGGCGGATTCTTGATGGGTGGCGAAGACAGATCGCTGAGGATATAACCCTGCGCGCCCTCGCCGCTGAGGCGCGCCACCAGCAGGACCAGCCACCAGGCCGTCCCATTCCCGGCACGCAGCGCGTCCAGGCGCTCCACAAGACCGCCGGGCACGGTCCAGTCCCCCGGAGGGGTCTCACTCACGCGCACGCAGACCATACCCAGGCCGCGAATGTAACGGAGATCGCCATCCATCTCCAACACCGTCGCCAGGGACGCATCCCCTGCCGCGCCGGGCCCCGTCACCTCCGCGCCCAGCCCTTGCAGGGCCTCCCACCATTGCCGCTTCAGGAGTTCCACCCTGCCGTCACCGGCCATGGCCCGGGCGCCTCCCGCCTGCCCCAAGTGAACGCATGACTCAAATCACACCATCATGATGAGAAAAATAACGAACAACACCACGACGCCGATGGGCAGGAGCGCGCCGGCCCAGTCCTTCTCCGCATGCTTGCTGCGCTCCATGGCCGCCTTGAGACCGGGGCGCATGAAAAAGATCAGCGCCAGGGCGAGAATGGCAACCAGGACTTTTTCCCATGTGGCGGGTTCTTCCATTACACTGATGTCTCCATTGTTCTCAGGCCCTAATCATGACCGAAACCCTCCTGCTCTGTACAGACCTGGACCGCACGATTCTGCCCAACGGCCACCATCCCGAATCTCCGGGCGCGCGCGCCCTGTTCTCCCGCCTGGCCGCTCATGAACGGCTGGTACTGGTCTATGTCAGCGGCCGCGACGAGCGCCTGCTGCGCGAAGCCATCCGCCAGTACCATCTCCCCGAACCGGACTTCGCCATCGGCGACGTGGGGGCGACCCTCTTCGAGACCCGGCCCCGCTGGCGGGCCATGGCAGCCTGGCACGAGGAGATCGCGCCCGACTGGGGTGGCGCGGATCATGATCAGATCACCTATTTGTTCCACGATCTGGAGACCCTGAAACCGCAGGAGCCGGAAAAACAGGGGCGCTTCAAGGTCAGTTATTATCTGCCGGCCGATACGGATACCCAGTGGCTGCTGCCGGAAATGGAACGGCGCCTGCGGAAAAACGGTATCCACGCCAACCTGATCTGGAGCATCGACGACATCGAGGGCGTGGGACTGCTGGACATTCTGCCGCGCGGCGCCAACAAGCTCCACGCCATCCAGTTTCTGCGGCGCAGGCTGGGCGTCCCCGAGGCGCGCACCGTGTTCGCCGGCGACAGCGGCAACGATCTGCCCGTGCTGTGCAGCGGCCTGCGGTCCATACTCGTCGCCAATGCGCGGGAGGATGTGCGCCGGGCCGCCCTGCGGGCCCTGGAAGAACAGGGCTTGAGTGAGCGGCTCTATCCCGCCATGGGCGGCTTCATGGGCATGAACGGCAACTACGCCGCGGGCGTGGTGGAAGGGGTGGTCCATTTTTTTCCGGAGACGCGGGCCTGGGCGGGCCGCGCCGGATGAAAAGGCGCGGTAATGCCTTCAGGTTGATGTTCTCCTGCCCGGCACGTTTTTCATTGCCTCCTCCGGCCAGCGCCGCTTGGTGCACAACCACTGTCCCGGCGTGGCCCGGATCAAGTCCGCCACCCGCTCGTTGAGTTGCCCGGTGAAGGCATCGATGGCCTCGCGGGCAGGCTTGTCGCACGCCTCCATGTACAATGGCGGATGGAATGTGAGGCGGTATCGGGCATCTCCCAGGCGCTCCATGCCCACGGGAATAACGCCGCAGCCTGTCCTGGCGGCCAGCCAGGCCGGCGCCGTGCTGGTGGTGGCCGGAACCCCGAAGAAGGGGATCAGGTCCCCGCCTTTCACCCGGTAATCCATCAGCAGGGCGACGGACTCCCCCCGGCGCAGGCTCCGGAAGAGGCCGTGCACCGCGTTCTTCACCGGGATGTAACGGCTTTTCATGGCCTCGCGCTGTCCCTGGATCATGGCCTCCAGGCGCGGATTCTTCTGGGGATTGTACAACATGCCAAGGGGACGGCCGCAGCGGTGCCTGACGGCCAGGGCCATCAGTTCCCAATTGGCGAGATGCGCGGAAATGAAAATGAAAGGCCCGTTGCCGCCGAGGTCTTCCACGCCGGAGAGATTGCGCACTTCCAGATGCGGACTGCCGCCGCCCTCACCCGCCAGGGTCCGCAGATGGGGATATTCCGCCAGGGTGGCGCCGAGGCTTTCCCACATTTCCGCCCCCAGGAGGCGTATCTCAGCGGGGCTCCGCTCCGGAAAGGCCATGCAGAGATTGGCCAGGACGCCGGTATGCATGCGGCTGCGCGGACCGACCCAGCCGATCAGACGGCGGCCAAAGGCGGAGGCCCGCGCCGGCGGCAGGCGCGCGCTGACACCCCAGAACAGTTTCAGCCCAGCGGCCTGCAACCACCAAATTGCGTGTCGCCCGGTTTTTTTCCGGCGGGTACTGTTGCTCACCGCGATCCCGTGCTCCCCGCCTTGAACCCGGCGATGACCGTCTTCTTCCAGCGGCGCTTGCCGCACCACCACTGGCCGGGCCTGTCCGCGATGAAACCCGCGATGACGCGGTTCATCTCCTTGCACTGCCACAGCATGGCCTCTTCCTCATCGAGATCCTCCGGCGGCGGCGGCAGGCAGGGATGAATGGTGGTACGGAAACGGGCATCCCCCAGGCGCTCGGTGCGGATGGGAACAATGGGACAGCCGGTCTTGCGGGACAGCCACATGGGCAGCTCGGTGGTGGGGGCCGGGACGCCGAAAAAGGGCACCTCACGCCCGCTGTCCACCCGCACATCCACGTGCAATCCCACCGAGCGCCCCTTCTTGAGCGTCTTGTAGGCGCTGCGGAAGGCGTTGGCCTTGGTGATGAAGCCGCAACCCAGGGGGTCTCGCATGCGCTGGACCCTATCTTCCAGATAGGGATTGGCCAGGGGGCTGTAGATCACGTCGACGGGATAGCCCACCTCTCCGATGACGAAGGCGGAAAGCTCCCAGCTGCCCACGTGTGCTGCGATGAAGATGCAGGGCTTCTCGCGGGCCAGAAAGGCGGGATCCTGGTTCAGGCACACGATCTCGATGGCGGGATCGGGGCGCTCGCGGTCGGTGATGGTATCCAGATGGGGAAATTCCGCCACCACGGCGCCGAAGTTCTCCCACACCTGACGCCCGGCCGCCCGCCGCTCCGCCTCCGTGGCCTCGCTAAGTACGATGCTCAGGTTGTCCATCACCTTGCGGTGCTTGGCGCTGCGCGGACCGGCCCAGCCGAACAGGCGGCGGCCAAGCGCCGAGGCGCGGGTGGCGGGGAGCAGGCGCACGGCGGCAAAGAACAGCCACGCCAGGGCGGCCTCCAGGCGGCAGCCCAGCTTCTGTTTCCACGGACTATCCCGCTCGTCCCATGCGATTTTCGCCATACTCTGCCAGCCGCTGCGGCCCCACGATCCCGGCGCCAGGCGCGGGAGAGCGCCCGATGCTTGCGGCGGGGCCTGGTGATTTCCAGAAATGCTTTTTTCTTTCAAGAGATTAGATTAAGAGGAAGAGTAAAGAGGAAGGCGGAGTGTTGTCAATTGCTATTTCCCTGCCGGGAGACCTTGACCGCGGCCATTCCCGTCACCCGGGAACGATGACAACAAGCATGCCGCAATCCCGATGTGACGGGCTTCGCGAAACGGCCTGACGGCTAAATTAATTTTCCCCCATGTCGTTATTAAACCCAGTCATTGCAAAAAATTGGGGCTGGGATTGTGAAAGATACAAGGTACAAGGGAAGCAGCCCTTTGTATCTTGTACCTTGTATCTTGCGCCTTCCAGTGGCCTGCTGCTGGAAAAAACTTTGTGTGACACCAACGCTTGGGGCCGTCACATGCAGCAGGGCTTATGAAACAAGGTGTTATCCTCGGTTGGCACGCGCAAGTTTATACAACTGCCGGGTTGAATTGAAGTAGCGCCTGGAACGCCTAGGGAACCTCTGATCAATTCTGGACCGGATGGATGGCGAGATGAAATGTTGCGGATCAAGGCGAAAAGCGCAGGTAATAGCGCGCTATTGCCAAGCTTTTCAACGCAGAGCCGGGACATTTCAGCCGCCAGACGCCGGTTCATGAATTGATCAGAGGTTCCCTAGTGCATGACATCTTTCGGCTATACCTGAATCCATGCTAACAACAAGGGACCCTGAGATGAACCCCACCAATCTAACCGCCATGGCGCCGGCAACGGCTCAGCCACAGGACGACCAAACCGCCTCCAGTTGGGTCAACGAGGTATCGGGACTGGTTTCGCCCCCCGATGTGTGCATCAAGGTCTTTGACCTGATCGAATCCCAGAACCCCTCGGCCGCGGCCATCGGGGAAGTGGTCAGCCGCGACCCCAATCTCTCCCTGCGCCTGCTGAAGATCGTCAACAGCTCTTATTATAACTTCTCGTCCAAGATCGACACGGTTTCGCGCGCCATCGCCGTCATCGGCATCAGCGAGCTGTACAGCATGGTCATCGCCATCACGGCAGTGAAAACCTTCTCCCATATTCCCCACAACGTGGTCAACATGGACACCTTCTGGCGCCACAGCCTGTACACGGCCGTGGTCAGCCGCCTGCTGGCCAAGCGCCTCAACGTGCTGCACCCCGAAAGGCTGTTCGTGGCCGGCCTGCTGCACGATATCGGCAGCCTGATCATCTACCACCGCGCGCCCGAAACCGCCAAGGAACTGCTGATCCAGTCCGAAGGCAACGAGGACGCCCTGCACCAGGCGGAAGCCGAGGCCTTCGGCTTCAGTCACGCCGCCATCGGCGCCCTGCTGATGAAACTGTGGCATATTCCCGACCCCCTGTGCGAAGCCGTGGCCAACCATCACCAGCCGGGCATGACAAAGCAGGGATCCATGGAAACCGCCATCGTCCATCTGGCCAATGCCCTCGCCAACCATACGGAAATTGGCGCCTTCTGCGAACTGCCCATGACCGAGCTGACCATCGACGAGGCCTGCTGGGCCCAACTGGGCATCAAGCCGGACGACCTGGACCAGGAAACCCTGCTGGAAGAGGCGGGACAACAGTTCGCGGACATGATCGGCATTTTCTACTGATCTTCAGTCCTGCATTTCAGCGTCTTTTTTCCTGTTTTTTCACCACGAAGGGCGCGAAGAGGGAAATGTCCAGCTTCGTGTCCTTCGTGCCCTTCGTGATGAATGATTCATCCCTTTCTCCCCGCACCACTCCCGAATAACCGTAGCGGCCCGCGCGCGGGACAAGGTAGAATAGCCTTTTGTCCAATTCAGGGGACCCGGCCCAGACACATGAACACATCGACAAGCGAGCACGGCTCCGCCCACCCCGCATTCCAGTGGTTGCGCAGCGAGACTATCGCCTCCCTCAACGTCACCGTGGAGGGATACCGGCACAAGACCACCGGCGCGCTCCATTACCATATCGCGGCACAGAACCCGGAAAACGTCTTCCTGGTGGCCCTGCGCACGGCGCCCATGGATTCCACGGGCGTGGCCCACATCCTGGAACATACCGCCCTGTGCGGCAGCGAGCACTATCCGGTGCGCGATCCCTTTTTCATGATGATCCGCCGCTCCCTGAACACCTTCATGAACGCCTTCACCAGCAGCGACTGGACCGCTTATCCCTTTGCCAGCAAGAACCGCAAGGACTTCAACAACTTGATGGATGTGTACCTGGACGCGGTGTTCTTCGCGCGCCTCGATGAACTGGACTTCGCCCAGGAAGGCCACCGCGTGGAATTCGAAACCCCCGGGGATCCCGACAGCCGCCTGGTATTCAAGGGCGTGGTGTTCAACGAGATGAAGGGCGCCATGAGTTCGCCCGTCACCCAGTTGTGGCAATACCTGAGCAGCCACCTGTTCCCCACCACCACCTATCACTACAACAGCGGGGGCGACCCTGAGCATATCCCCGATCTCACCTACGGGCAATTGAGGGCCTTCTACAAGACCCACTATCACCCGTCCAACGCCATTTTCATGACCTATGGCGACATCCCCGCCCACGAGCATCAGGGGCGCTTCGAGGAGCGGGCGCTGCGGCGCTTCCAGCGCCTGGACGAAACCTTCGCCGTGCCCGACGAGCAGCGCTACGCGGCGCCGGTGGAGGCACGCGAGGCCTATCCCCTCGACCCGGCACAGTCCCCGCAGGACAAGACCCACCTGGTGATGGGCTGGCTGCTGGGCCGCAGCACGGATCTGGATGAACTGCTCAAGACCCACCTGCTGTCCAGCGTACTGCTGGACCACGGCGCCTCGCCCCTGCGCCACGCCCTGGAGACCACGGACCTGGGCTCGGCGCCCTCGCCCCTGTGCGGCATCGAGGACTCCAACCGCGAAATGACCTTCATGTGCGGCCTGGAAGGCAGCAGGCCCGAAAACGCCGACGCCCTGGAGGCCCTGGTGACCGGCGTCCTGCGGGAAGTGGCGGAAAAGGGCGTCCCCCAGGACCAGGTGGAGGCGGCCCTGCACCAGTTGGAACTAAACCAGCGGGAGATCACCGGCGACGGCTTCCCCTATGGTCTGCAGCTCATCCTGGGCGCCCTGCCGGCGGCCGTCCACCGCGGCGATCCCGTCGCCATGCTCAACCTGGATCCCATCCTGGAAAAACTTCACGAGGAGATCAAGGACCCGGACTTCATCAAGAGACTGGTCAGGGAGTGGCTGCTGGACAATCCCCATCGCGTGCGCCTCGCCATGGAGCCCGATACGGATCTCAACCAGCGCCGCGAGATGGCCGAGGCCCTGCGCCTGGAAAAGATCAAGGCTGGCCTGTCCGAGGCGGAGAAAGCGCGCATCATCGAACGGGCCGCGCAACTGGAGGCGCGCCAGCAGCAACAGGACGACCCGGAGATCCTGCCCAAGGTGGGGCTGGAGGACATTCCCGGCCAGCTCGACCTCCCCCGCGGGGAGGCAGACCGCATTCACCACACGCCGCTGACTTTCTTCGGGCGCGGCACCAACGGCCTGGTCTATCAGCAGATCGTCGTCCAACTGCCGCGCCTGGAGGACGGCCTGCTGCCAGACCTGCCCAACCATACCCACTGCATCACGGAACTGGGCGTGGGCGGACGCACCTACCTGGAGACCCAGGCGTGGCAGTCGGCCATCAGCGGCGGCGTCAACGCCTACACTTCGGTGCGCGGCAGGACGGACGACGTGCAGGCGGTCAATGGGTATTTCATCCTGTCCAGCAAGGCCCTGGCGCGCAACCATGACCAGCTCAGCCAGCTCCTGCGGGAAACTCTCAATGCGCCGCGCTTCGACGAGCACGGCCGCATCCGCGAGATCATCGCCCAGGAACGGGCGCGCAAGGAACAGAGCGTGACGGGGCACGGCCACAGCCTGGCCATGCTGGCGGCCACCTCGGGCATGAGCCCCGCCGCGGCCCTCGCCCACCGCCTGCGCGGCCTGGCGGGCATACGCTATCTCAAGGAACTGGACGACCGCCTCGACGAGAGCGGGGCCGTGGCCGAACTGGCCGCCCGCTTGGAGGCCATTCACCACCTGATCCAGGCGGCCCCCCGCCAGTTCCTGGTGATCTGCGAGGAGGAGCGGCGGACGACGGTGAGCGACGCCCTGGCCCGGGTGTGGTCCGCCGTGGAAACCCCGCCCGCCAGCGGCGAGGGCGGCGCCGCCTTCGGCCTTCCTCCCGTCCAGGCCACCACCCAACAGTTGTGGACCACCAACACCCAGGTGAATTTCTGCGCCCGGGCCTATCCCACCGTCCCCGTGGACCATCCCGATGCCCCCGCCCTGGAGGTGCTGGGCGGCTTTCTCAGGAACGGTTTCCTGCATCGCGCCATCCGCGAACAGGGCGGGGCCTACGGCGGCGGCGCCAGCCACGACGGCGATATCGCCGCCTTCCGCTTCTACTCCTACCGCGATCCGCGCCTGGAGGAGACCCTGGCGGACTTCGACCGCGCCATCGACTGGCTGCTGGACAGCGCCCATGAATGGCGCCAGGTGGAAGAGGCCATCCTCGGCGTCATCGGCAACATCGACAAACCGGGTTCTCCCGCGGGCGAGGCCAAGGACGTCTTCCACGGCAGCCTCTACGGCCGCACGCCCGAGCAACGCCAGGCCTACCGCCAGCGTGTGCTCAAGGTCACCCTGGAAGACCTGCGGCGCGTCGGCGCGCAGTATCTCAAGCCGGAGAAGGCCAGCACCGCCGTCATCACCAATTCCATGACCCTGGAGCAGACGGGCGACCTGGGCATGGAAGTACTGGCCCTGTGACATGCGCCACCTGATCCTGCTGAGCCTGCTCTTCGCCGCGGCGGCATCAGGGGCCACGCGCATCACAAGCGTCGATGCCTCGGGCGAATCACGCGCGGTGCTGATCGGCAAGGATTTCGCCCGCATCGACCGCGCCATCCCCGGTGGCTACATGCTGGTGGACCTGAATGAGAAAAAGGCCTATGCCGTCGATACGGAAAAGGGGTTCATCATGGATCTGGACACCCCCTTCGTCGAGCGCTCGGCTCATGGGCGCACGGATCTTTCCAGTGAAACGCCGGACATCCGCCTGACGAAACAGGAGGAAGGCCCCGTCATCAACCAGTACGCCACCCAGCATTACCGGGTTTACGTCGAGGACCGGTTCTGTTTCGACGAATACCTCGCCCCCGCCCCCCTGGACACACCCGGCGTGCGGCGCTTCCTGGAAGTCATGGCGGGGTTGTCCACCTCCAGTGATGAAGTGGAACTCACCATGCTGTTCGAGGGCGTGGACCCCTGTGAAATCGCCGCGGACAGCGTCGACGACCAATATGCCAGTCGCGGCATCCCCATGCGCACCGTGCGCGACGGCAGGAAAGTGCACGAAATCACGCGCATCGAGAGCGGCGTCGAGCTGCCCGCCGATTTCTTCGTCCTGCCTGCCGGCTATCCCGTGCTGAGCCGTCAGGAGGTACAGGAACGCCTCTCCCGCAAGGGCTTCAGCGATGCGGAAATGGCAGAGATCCTGAAGCGCAACGAGGCCATCCAGGAACAGATGGAAAGCCTGTCGCCTCGTGCCCCGGGGCCGCTGGGGGAAAAAGGCCCGGTGAAGACCATCGACCTGTTCCAATAGCCGCGTGAAGGCGCCACACCTGGACCCGGACCAGCTCCGTGACATTGAAACCCGCACCCTGCGTCACTATGACGGACGCAGCCGGCAATTCTGGGAAGGCACGCGCGATCACGACGTGAGCCAGAACCGGGCGGCGCTGCTGCGCCACATCCACAACAAGCCGCCGCTGCGCATCCTGGATCTCGGTTGCGGCGGCGGGCGCGACCTTATCGCCTTCCGCGAACTGGGCCACGAGGCCATCGGCCTCGACGGCTCGGCGGCGCTGTGTGAACTGGCGCGCAGGCATTCCGGTTGCGAGGTGTGGCAGCAGCACTTTCTGCACCTCGACCTGCCCACGGCCCACTTCGACGGCATATTCGCCAACGCCTCCCTGTTCCATGTACCCACCCAGGAACTGCCACGGGTCCTCCGCCATTGCCGGAACGCCTTGAGGGACAAAGGGATCCTGTTCTCATCCAACCCCCGCGGCGACAATGTGGAAGGCTGGAACGGCACGCGCTATGGCGCCTATCACGACCTGGAGAACTGGAGCCGGCTGGTGGGCGATGCCGGTTTCGAACTTCTGGAGTATTACTATCGCCCGGAGGGCAGGCCCCGCCATGAACAGCCCTGGCTGGCGACGGTGTGGGTCAAGGTCGAAGGTACAAGGTACAAGGTACAAGAGAAGTAGCCCTTTGTACCTTGTATCTTTCACGATCGAGGCCGAGAAGGTGTAAAAAGAGGCTTTGAGCCCGCGTAATAACCCCTTCAATGCAACACAGACTTCTCCCTCAGCACCCGCGTCATTCCCGCCGGCAACAGGGGCTGGCTGAACAGGAAGCCCTGAATGATGTCGCAGTCGTGGGCGCGCAGGAAAGACATCTGCTCGTGATTCTCCACGCCCTCGGCGATCACCTTGAGTTTCATGTTATGGCCCATGCCGATGATGGCCGAAACGATGGCCGCGTCGTCGGGATTGGTGGTGACATCGCTGATGAAAGAGCGGTCTATCTTCAAGGTGTCCACGGGGAAACGCTTCAGATAGTAGAGGGAAGAATAACCGGTTCCGAAATCGTCGATGGAAAATTTCACGCCCATGGCGTCGAGGGAGTCGAGGGCCGCGTTGGCGGCGCGGGTATTGCGCATGATCACGCTCTCCGTCAGTTCCAGCTCCAGCAGGGCGGGCTCGATGCCCGTGCGCTGGATGATGCCCTCGATCCTGGTGATGAAATCAGGGTCGTTGAACTGGCGGTTGGAGAGATTGACGGTAATGCGCAACCTTGTAAAACCCGCCCGGTGCCAGGCATGGGCCTGGGCAAAGGACTGTTCCAGTACCCAGGCCCCCACGGTTTCGATAAGTCCGGTTTCTTCCAGAAGGGGGACGAAGTCTCCGGGAAACAACAGGCCCAGCTCGGGATGCTGCCATCGCAGCAGAGCCTCGGCGCCCACCACCTGGTTGGTATGAATATCCAGTTGGGGCTGGTAGTGGAGGACGAACTCGTTACGCTCCAGGGCATGGCGCAGTCCTTCCTCCATGGCGCGCCGCGCCAGTATCCTGGCGCTCATGTCCGCGGAACTGAACTGGTATTTGTTCCGGCCCAGCTTGCGGGCGCGCAGCATGGCGCCGCGGGCATTCCGCACCAGGGCCTCACCATCCTCCCCGTCCTCCGGGTAGATGCTGATGCCGATACTGGCATTGAGGGCAAGGCGCCGCTGATCCAGCTCCACGGGAGGCGTGATGGTGATCACCACTTTTCTGGCGATGATGGAGACATGGCTCAATTTGCTGATGTCGTCCAGCAGCACGGCATATTCGCCGTTGTCAAAGCAGGCCACCACATCCTCGTCGCGCACGGCCTCCCTGAGGCGCCGCAGGAATGCCTGTATCACGCAGTCTTCCAGGTCACGGCCGTTTCCGTCTCCCGAATCCCGGGGCATCTCCAGACCGATGAGCATGACGGCCACGAAGCGCTGGTGCAGGCGCGCCCGTTCCAGGGACTTGTCCAGCATCTCCATGAAAGACTGCTCGCCGGGCAGACCGCCGCACGGCTCACAGCCGCTGAGGGCCAGCTTCCCATTGTCAGGCTGGTGATGAATCCGCGCGGTCACGTCATGGCCGGTTGCCACAATGTGAGTGATCCTGCCCTGCTCGTCCCGCAATGGCGAAATGGTGCGCTCTTCGTAAAAGAGTGACCCGTTGTGATGAAAGTTCACGAATGTGCCGCGATAACTCTTGCCCTCCAGCAGGGCGCGCATGATTTTTCTATGCCGTTCCGGACGCCCCTGGGAGGATTCCGTGAGATCGATTTCCCTGCCCAGCAACTCGTCGCGCCGGTAGCCGCTCATGCGCTCGTAGGCGGGATTGACATACTCGATGATGAATTCGGGCGTGGTGACGACCGCGGCCTCGCGCGATGATTCCAGCGAGCGGGTCAGCTCCAGGAAACGGGCCTCGATCTTCTTGCGCGCCGTAATATCCCGTACGGAACCCTCGATTCCCGGCCCCCCGGCCCCGCCCTGCTCACAGAAACGGGCATTGAGGGACACCCACACGGAACTGCCGTCGCGCTTCTTCAATTGCAGCTCATAGTCGGTGATGGCCGCCCCCTTTTTTCCCAGCAGGCTGATGAGCTGGCGGCGGTCCCGGGCGTGCAGGCACAGGCGGTAGACGGGCATGCCCCCCATCTCCCCGGGCTCGTATCCCAACAGTTTGCCGACGGACTCCGAGATGCGCACGATGCGCCCATGGTCGTCAGTGCGAAAATAGGTGTCCTGCATGCCTTTCAGCACGGTCCTGAGTTCCTCCTCCGAAGCCTTCACCGCCTCGGCCGAGGTCTTCTGCGCGGTGATATCCGTGCAGGCGCCGATGAAGGATTCCGAGGCAGGATTCTCCTGGCTGGCGGGCACCGCCTGCACCAGCACCCACCGTTGTCCGCCATCAGGACGGACGAACCGCAATTCACCATCGAAGGCCCTTCCCTTCTCAACGGCCTGTTGCCACGACTTGCGCACCGCATCCCTGTCGGACGCGGTGATGGCGTCGAACCACGGCCGGCCCAGGGCATGGCCCTCATCCCAGCCGGTAATCTCACACCAGCGTTCATTGACCAGGGTCAGCCTCCCCCCGGCATCGGCGTGGAACAGACCGACGGGAATCTTTTTCTCGAGCAGTCCGGGCCGGCCCCGCGTCCGCGCGTCTCCGTTCTGACGCGCGCCGCCGCGGTACTGGCTGTTGAGGCTCTGTCCCAGCTTGCGGGTTTCCTCGCGCAGGGCGTGCAGGCGGCTGGCGATGGCCTGGGAAAGCCCCCGGGAGTCGTCGAAACGGCGGTTGACATAGGCCGCGCTGATAAGGATCAACAACACTCCCAGCAGCCACAACATGCCCCGCACCCGTCCGTCGGGCGCGGGAGGCCTGTCCGCCCAGCCATCCGACAACTCCCACCAGGCATCCGCCACTTTCATTTCATAGCGCCTGACGTCGCCGGTCGTGAAGGTGACACTGTAGAACAAGCGCCCGTCGGCGTCCTTGATCTGAAAGCCGATGCCTTCCTGGCCAATCTCCAGGATACTCCTGATGAGCACCGTGAGATCCAGTACGCCAATCATGAACCCGCGAAACTCCCCGCCGTGGAACAAGGGGACCGCCACGGTCATAAAACGCTGATCCGCCCTGGTAGTGACGGGGTTGGCCACCACCGTGCGGGCGAGGCGGCGCCCCTTCTCGAACAACGCCCCCTCGGCAATCTGCTCTCCCACCACGCGGGCCAGGGTCCCGTCCCCCCCGGCGGGCAGGAAATAGCGGACTTCCCCCGCGGGGTTGACCCGCGCCACCGCCTGGATGGCCGGATCCCCGTCGCGCAGGCTTCTTACCACCTTGCCAAAGTCGTCCTCCTGCGCCCACTGCCCGCCGATGAGGCTCAACTCGGCCATATCCTCTATGACGCCGATGCGCTGGCGAATGGCCTGCTCGAATCGAGTGGCGGCGAAATTCAGGCGGGACTCCAACAGCTCATTGTTTTGCGCATGCGTCTGGGCGCGCAGAAACTGGTCGGCCGCGATCAGCGCCATGAGCCCGGCGATGATGATGAAACTTGTGACCAGCCAGCGTTGCATGCATGTTCTCCTGTACCCCTGCCCGGGGATTGCCAATGACGATGGAATCGAGGCGTTGTGGACGAGGAACGGGACGGCACATCCGGCGTGACACAAAATTCCCTTTATTATCAAATGGGTGAGACCACAAACCTGGTCACCTGCTGGCGCAGGCCATGACGGCGCGGAAACAGTGTCAGGCCATGCCGTTCCCTCCCCTCTATTTTAATGGTTTGCACGCCACGGCGCCATCGTATTTTCCGCCCCGGAAGGGATAAGCGGCTGATTTGCTGATATTTGCCTTTGCGCCCACACTCAGTGCCGTTACACTGGGCGTGCCCGGCAAATGGATCAGGATCAGGACTTCCATGCAGAATTTGTACATCGACACGCCCGACGCCCTGCGCGATCTGTGCGCCCGCCTGCGCGGGGCGCCCTGGCTGGCGGTCGATACCGAGTTTCACCGCGAACGCACGTATCATCCCCAGTTGTGCCTGTTGCAGGTGGCCACGGAAGAACTGGTGGCCTGCATCGACCCTCAGGCCCTTCCTGACATCACGCCCGCACTCGACCTCCTGTACCAGGAGCACAGCATCAAGGTTCTGCACGCCTGCCGCCAGGATCTGGAAATCTTCTACCAGTTGCGCCGCCGCCCCCTGCAGCCTGTCTTTGACACCCAGATGGCGGCGCCCCTGCTGGGCTACCCGGACCAGATCAGCTACGCCGCCCTGGTGGAGGAACTGCTGGGCGCAAAGCTCAATAAGGATCATACGCGCACCGACTGGCGCCAGCGCCCCCTCACGCCCCAGCAGCTGGAATATGCCGCCAACGATGTCATCTATCTGGGCCGCATCTACCTGAAGCTGCGCCATGCCCTGGAAGAGACAGGAAAACTGGCCTGGCTGGAAGAAGACTTTGCCTCCCTCTATGTGCCCAGCGAATACGAAACCAGGCCCGGGGATGCCTGGCTGCGCCTCAGACAGGCCTGGCAGTTCGAAGGGGCTCAACTCGCGGCTTTGCAGGCCCTGGCCACCTGGCGCGAGACCCGTGCGCGGAAACAGGACCAGCCACGCACCTGGATTCTGCGCGACGAAGCGCTCTATGACCTGGCGCGCGCCCTGCCCCGCTCGCGCGCGGACCTCGGCGCCATTCCCACCCTGCCGGGCAAGACCGCATCCCGCCATGGAGACGCCCTGCTGGACACGATCGACCAGGCGCGCCACCGGGCGCCAGACCCGGTACCCATGGCGCTGCACCCTGTCAAGCGCCTGGACAAGGATGAAAAGGCTCAGGTCACGCGCCTGCTGGATCTGGCCCAGGCGCGCTGCGCGGAGCTGGCGCTGGATCCCCGCACCCTCACCAGCCGCAAGGAACTGGCACGCCTGCTGCGCGGAGAACGCAACCTGAGGCTGCTGCGGGGCTGGCGCCGCCAGGTGGCGGGAGAGGAACTGCTGGCTATCGTGGAGGCCCCCGCAGGAGCATCTTCTCCGCCGCCATGAGCCCCTTCTCGGGGCCATAGAGTATCAGGGCGTCGTCCTCCCTCAGCAGCATGTCGGGGGCCGGCTTCTCCGCCCGGATCCCGCCCCGCCGGATAGCCGTCACCACCACGTCCAGCTCCCTGAAATCATAGTCCGCCAGGCGCCGCCCGATGGCATGGGCGCCGGATTCCAGGATGACCGTCTTGAGATGCTCATTGCTGATGGGAAAGTCCTCCAAGGGACCCACCTCCTCGCCATGGAAGACCTCGCGCAGCATCTGGAAACGCTGGTCATGGACGTTCTGCACCTGGCGCACGATGCGCGAGACGGGCACCTGCAGCAGGTACAGCAGATGGGAGGCGATCATCACGCTCACCTCGAAACTGTCCGGAATCACTTCCGTGGCCCCCGCCTCAAGCAGGCGGTCGAGATTGGATTCGTCGCGGGTACGCACCAACAAGGGGATGTCGGGACGGATCTGCCGCACCTGCTGCATGATCTTCAGGGCGGTATGAATATCCTCGAAAGTGATCACCACCACCATGGCGCGGTCGATGCCCGCCGAACGCAGGATCTCGGGCCGGGCGGCGTCGCCATAATTGACCCGCTCGCCCGCGGCGCGGGCGTCGCGCACCCGGGTGGGATCCAGGTCCAGGGCAATGTACTCGCGGTTTTCATGGTCCAGGAACCGGGTGAGATTCTGGCCGATGCGCCCGTAGCCGCAGATGATGGTGTGATTGCGCAGGCGCCTGGCCTCTTCCTCGACGGCGCGGGCGAATTCGCGGCGCTGGCGCAGATAACTCTCGCCGCAAATATACTTGGCGATGAGGCCATTGTACTGGATCAGCAGCGGCGCCAGGGCCATGGTGAAAATCACCGAGGCCAGCAGCAACTGGGTGGTCTGGTTATCCAGAATGCCCGCCGCGAAGGCCAGGGAGACAAGGGCGAAGCCGAATTCCCCGCCCTGTGCCAGGATGGCGGCGGTGCGCACCGCCACGCCGAGGGTGATGCCCATGAGCCTTGCCAGAATCACGATGATGAGCGCCTTGCCCAACACGATGACCGCCACCAGCAACAGGACCCAGTGCAGCATCGCCGGCAGCGCACTTACGTCCAGCAACATGCCCACCGTGATAAAGAACAGGCCCAGCAGTACGTCGCGGAATGGCCGGATATCCGACTCCACCTGGTGGCGGAATTCCGTTTCGGCCAGGACCATGCCGGCCAGAAAGGCGCCCAGCGCCAGGGAGAGCCCGGAGATGTTGGTCAGCCAGGCCGCCGCCAGGGTCAGCAGCAGAACCGTGAGGGTAAACAGCTCGGATGAGCGCGAGGAGGCGATTTCGTGAAACAGCGGCCGCAGCAGCCAGCGGCCCGCGGCCAGCATGACGGCGATCACCACCACGCCCTTGGCGAGGGCCCACGCCAGCTCCTGGGGCACCGACATTCCCGTCCCGGTGCTCAGGGCGGCGATCACGATCAGGAAAGGAATCACCGCCGCATCCTGGAACAGCAGCACGCCGATGGACAGGCGCCCATGCCGGGAACCCAGCTCCGCCCGCTCCGTGAGCAACTTGCTGACAATGGCAGTGGACGACAGGGCAATCACCCCACCCACCACGAAGGCGCCTCCAGGAGGCACGCCCGCCTTCCAGGCCACCAGCGCAGCCACCAGAGTGGTCACCACCACCTGGGCGCTGCCCACACCCAGCAGCTCTTTTTTCATGGCCAGCAATTGCGGAAAGGTAAATTCCAGGCCCACGGTGAACAACAGAAACACCACCCCGAACTCCGCCAGCACATGAATGTCCTCGTGATCCGTCACCCAGCCGCTGCCATGGGGCCCGATAAAGGCGCCAACGGCCAGGTAGGCGAGAATGGCGGGCAGGCGGAAACGGCGGAAGACGGAAACCGCGAACACGGCCACCGCCAGCATGATGAGACTTTCCTCTAGAATGGTTAAATCCATGTTATTAACCCGGCACGCGACGGCTTGTCTTTTCAAATCAAATCGTTAGGCGCTTCTGGCCCGCACGGGCCCGGCGTTGCGCCCCTTGGCAAGGGCTCGCCATTCCCCGCGGGCCGCGCCTTGATCCCGCTCGGGCCTGAAGCGCTGAACACGATATATATGGTTGCCGGGTTGATATGACCTGTTGCGCAGCCTGCCGGGCGGCCCCGGGCGCTGGGCGGGGGGCGCCTGGCGCCCGCCCCCGGCGTTCCGTCACGGGGACGGCGGCAATGTCACGACACGCGCCGCGGCTTCCCTGGCGCGCTCACGGGCCATATCGATATCACGACCATGGGCCAGGGCCACACCCATGCGTCGCCTCACATAGGCTTCCGGCTTGCCGAACAGGCGCAGTTCGGTGCCGGGCACCTGGAGCGCCCCGTCGATATTGCCGAAGGCGATCCCGGCGGCTTCCATATTGCCATAGATCACCGCGCTGGCGCCGGGCGAGATCATCTCCGTCGATACGGGCAGGCCAAGTATGGCCCGGGCATGCAGGGCGAACTCGCTCTGGCGCTGGCTCACCATGGTCACCATGCCCGTATCGTGGGGGCGGGGACTGACCTCGCTGAACCACACCCGGTCGCCCTTGACGAACAGCTCGACACCAAAGATGCCCCGCCCGCCCAGGTTTTCCGTGATACGGGCGGCGATTGCCCGGGAACGCCGCAGGGCCGCGTCACTCATGGCCTGGGGCTGCCAGCTCTCCACATAGTCGCCGTTTTTCTGGACGTGACCGATGGGGGCGCAATAGTGGGTATGAATGTTTCCGTCCGGGCCGCGGGCGCGCACGGTCAGCAGGGTGATTTCATAGTCGAAATCGATTTGTTCCTCGACGATCACCCGCGCCGCGCTGACCCGCCCCCCTGAAAGGGCGTGATCCCAGGCGGCGTCCACCTCGTCCGGCGTTCGCACCAGGGACTGCCCCTTGCCCGAGGAGGACATGACCGGCTTGACGAAACAGGGGCAGGGCACCGTCTCCGCGATAACGCGCCGCAGGGCGTCCAGGCTGTCGGCAAAGGCATAGCGCGAGGTGGGCAGGCCCAGTTCCTCCGCCGCCAGGCGGCGTATGCCCTCGCGGTTCATGGTCAGTTGCGCCGCGCGGGCCACGGGGATGACCTCGGCCAGGCCCTCGGCCTCGATTTCCGCCAGGGTATCCGTTGCGATGGCCTCGATTTCAGGCACGACGAGATGGGGCCGCTCCCGCTCGATCAGTCCGCGCAGTGCTTGCCCGTCCGCCATGTCGATCACATGGGCGCGGTGGGCGAGGGGATGGCCCGGCGCGTTGGGGTAGCGGTCGACGGCGATGACCTCGGCGCCCAGCCGTTGCAGGGCGATGATGACCTCCCGGCCCAGTTCGCCGCTCCCCAGCAGCATGACCCGCGTGGCGCCCGGCGTCAGCGGCGTGCCGAGGCTCACCCCGTGGCCCGCATCCCGCGCTGCCCCCCCTGGTTGCGTCATCTCAGCTCGATGGTGCCGGAAACCCGCACTTCCACCCGGCTGCTGCCCTCGCGCACGGCGGGAGACGTATTCACCGCGCGCGCCTCGGCGGTCTGCAGCATGGCCATGGGGCGCGGATTGAGGGCCGCGGTATTGATGGATACCTTGATGACCCGGTAATCCCGGGCGCCAAAATTGTCCGTGATGAGACGGGCGCGGGCCTTGAAGGCGCTGAGGGCGCCGTCGATGAGGCGGTCTTCAGCGGCCCGGCGGCGCTGGGGCGTCAGCTCGAAACCGACACTGCTGACCCGCAACCGGCTCTGCAGTCGTCCCAGCAGGCGGCTCAGGGCGGCCGTATCGGCGGCCTTCAGGGTGAGCGCCTGAATGGCGCGCCAGTCCACAATCAGGCCGTCCTTCATGACCGCCCGCACCCGGTAGTCGCCTGTGGCGGCCTCCACCTCGGGAAAGCGGTCCGCCTCGGCCAGGGCCCAGGTCATGGCCTGGTTGACGATCTCCGCCAGGCGGGCGGGATCCTGGTGAGTCTCCTCCACCCGCAGCAGCGCGGTCATGCGGTCATTCTCCACTTCCGCGACTTCCTTCACCTGGAAATCGAAGCGGTTGTAGGCGGTCTCGTCTCCCGCTGCCACGGCCCATGAAAACAGGGTGAGCGCCAGCACACCGGCCGTTCGTAGGTAACCCATGGAAATCTTCATATTTTCTCCTCGATTTAGGAACCTGGAAACCGCTGGTGGCGCCCCTCAAGAAAACCCGCCTGAATGCCGTTATTAATACTAGCAGCAAGCACTCTTGAAGGGAAAATAATGAAGACCAGAATCGAAGACGTCCCCAAGCTCCGCACCATCAGCACGGAAATCGAAAGCAACAGATTCAACCAGGTGCGCCTGGGCCTGATCCGCCTCGGCGGTCCCATACGCATGAAACTGCCGGGCCTGCGCGGCATGGATGTCATCATTGACAACCAGGCATGGGTGTGTGTGGACCGCACCCTGTACGACCTCCCGGTGCTGGCCTGGACTGATTTCAGGCACCAGCAGCGCCACGGCATCCACGAGCCCGTGCCATGCCTGCTGCACTATTACCACGTCCATGCCGATCTCATCACGGAAACCGTGCTCGCGACCATCGTGTCTGTCCTGTCCGAGCGCATGGATGAAAGATATCCACCGCGGGCATCCAATATTTTTGCCTTTCAGGCAGGCAGACAGTCAGCCTGAGCCCCTGCCATCCCGCTTGATGATAATGACGGTGCGGTCGTCCTGCGCCGCGAGCCCCCGCGCATGCGCGGCCAGGGCGGCGCGCAGGGCCTCCACCATGACCCGCGGCGAGGCGCCGCGCATATCGCGCAGCACCCGGATCACGCCCGCCACGCCAAACGGGCGCCCCTCCACGTCCTGCGCCTCGAACACCCCATCGGAGATGACCGCGAAAATATCGCCCCGGCCCAGCCTGATGCTCATCCCGCCGCTCATTGGCATGGCGCTGGAGATGCCCAGAGGCGGCGTGTCGGCCTCGAGCGTCTCGAAACGGTCTTTCGCGGCCTGGTAATACAACAGCGGCGCCTGGCCGGCACTGAAACTGGTGAGAGACCTGCCGGCAACATCCAGGACACCGGTCCAGGCGGTAATGAAGCGCCCGGCATGGAGGTCGGCGCACAGTTGCTCGTTCATGTGGCGGGCGATCTCTTCGATGCCCATTCCAAAGCGCACGGCCATGCGCAGCATGGCGCGCACCTCCATGGCCGTCAGCGCGGGGCCAATGCCGTGTCCCGCGACGTCGGCCAGCAGCATCACCACCTGATCGGCGCGGGTCTCCGAAAGTTCCGTGGCGCCTTTGCTCCCCCGGCGGCGGATGCCGATGATGTCATAGGTATCGCCTCCCGTCTCTTCGGCCGGCTCGCTCCAGGCGGCGATGGAAAAACCCCTCAGTTCCGGAACCCTGTCGGGAAAGGTTTTCTGCTGGATCTGCCGCGCCAGTTGCAGATCCCGCTCCAGCTTGAGCAGGGAACGCAGGCTGCTGCGCATGCGGTTGTGGGCGTCCGTGAGCTGCTTGATCTCCGTGACGCGCGATTCGATGGGATGCTCGCTGTCGAGATCTCCGCGGGTGATGCGCTCCATCTGGCTCACCAGGGCCTCGATGGGCTGGCTGTAGCGCCGCGCCAGGAGGAAAGCCAGCAGGATTGCCAGCAGCAGCACGCCGGCGGTGGCGACAACCACGCCCACCCGGATCTGCGCCAGCCCGTCCAGCATGTCGCTTGACGGCACCATCACGGCAATCACCAGGTAGCGCTCCGCCGTGAGAGGGAAATGTCTCACCTGCCCCCACCATGCCACGCCGTCACTGGTGAATTTCTGGGGGGGATGGGCATGAGTCCCCGTCCCGGTCAGGGCGCGGGCCGCATCCGCGGCCAGGGCCACACCCAGTTCCGCGGGGGTCTTCAACAGCGCCTGCTGGCGCGCCACCGGGTTTCTGAAGCGGTCGAGGGCGGGCAGGCCGATCACCCGGCCGTCGTCCGTCAGCACCGTCACCGTGCCGTGCTTTCTGATCTTGAGGCGCGCCGTGAAATCCGAGATATCGCGCAGCAGGATGTCGAAGCCGATGACATAGCGCAGGCCGTCCGCTCCGCGAAAGGCGATGGATGCCGTAATGCCGGGATCGCCCGTGGTGAAAAAAGTATAGGGTTCGGTCCAGTATATCAATTCGCCGGCATCCTCGACGGCGGTTGCGCCATCGCGCTGCGCCAGCCGCGTCATGGCGCCCCGGTACCAGGGGCGCAGGCGCGGGTCGTAGTCCTGGGTCCGCCACTGCTCCCGCGGCGGCTCGCCAAATCCGGCCCACTCCAGCCACAGCGTCCGGCCTTCCCATTCCCCGCGCCGGGTGATGCGGTTGCGCCAGGCCCCATCCCCTCTCAGGAGCATGTACTCCCGGCCCGTCTCGTCGGCCAGCATCAGGGAAGATACCTGGGGATGCTGCCTGATCAGGGGCATGAACAGGCGGTTGAGTTCCTCCGTGGCGGTGATATCCAGCATGCCTCCCAGGCCCCAGGAGTGCGCCAGCTGCAACTCACGAATGGCCGGCGAGATAAAGCGGGAAATCTCCCCCTCCACATGATCAATGGTCTGGGTCATCAGGGACTGCGAAAAAGTATGGATGGCGTGACGGGATCCCACCACCGTAATGACGAGAATAGTCCCGCCCAGCAGGATCACCACCAGCAGGAAACCGCCCAGCAGGCTGCGGCGTATGGGAGTTATGCGCGCCATGGGTATTTCGGATCCGGCGGGAACGGGAGGCCACGGTCTATCGGCCCGTGCCGGTCAGCCTCCTGAGATATTCGTCCGCATCGATCGTTTCGTCGCGGGGTTTCCTGTTCAACATGCCCTGCACCACTTCGATATCCGCATTGCGCACTTCCTCCACGGTGCCGGTGATCAGCACGCGGCCGTGATCCAGCACCGTGATGCGGTCGGCGATCTTGAGCGCGCTTTCCAGTTCATGGGTGACCACCACAATGGTGATGTTGAGGGCATCGCGCAGCTTCAGGATCAGTTCGTCCAGCTCGGCGGAGACGACGGGATCCAGGCCGGCGGAGGGCTCGTCAAAGAACAACAGTTTGGGGTCCATGATGACGGCCCGCGCCAGGGCGACGCGCTTGGTCATCCCCCCCGAGAGTTCCGAGGGCATGAGATTCTCGAAACCGGACAGGTTGACCACTTCCAGTTTCATGCGCGTCATGATCTGGATGGTCTTTTCGTCCAGCCGGGTATGTTCGCGCAAGGGGAGTTGAACGTTCTCCGCCACCGTCATGGACCCGAACAGGGCGCCGCCCTGGAACGCCACGCCGATCTTGCGCCGCAGATCGTAGAGTTCTTTCTTGCTGATGGCGGCAATGTCCCTGCCCAGCACTTTGATGGAGCCGGAGGTGGGGCGGTGCAGGCCCAGCATGTGGCGCAGCAGGGTGGTCTTGCCCGAGCCGCTGCCGCCCATGATCACCTTGATCTCGCCCTGACGGACATCGAAGTTGACGCCGTGCAGAATTTCGCGGCGCCCATAATGGGTGACAAGATCCCTGACCTCGATAACCGTTTCCCTGCCTTCCGCCCGGGACATGAGGGCGCCCTATCCCTGAACCCCGGCGCGCCGTCCTTCAAGGGCATCGGCAACCGTATCATAGATGGGAAACACCTGATCGAGCTTGGCCAGCTGCAACACCTGCATGGCCGCGGGGCTCACCCCCACCAGCCCGAACTCGATCCCGGCATCCCTCGCCAGTTGATAGCCTTCCACCAGGCTGGCCACACCGGAACTGTCGATGTATTCCACCCTGGAAAGATCCACCAGCAGGTTGAGCCTGTCGTTCAGGCAGGCCAGGATCTGCTCGCGCGCCTTGGGTGAATAATACAGATCCACCTCACCATTCAGCTCGATAATGGTGAAACGCCCTTCCTTTCGCACTGGGTACATGAGGCTGCTCCTGTTCCTTACTGTTCAGGGTTGCGTGTCTTGCGCTTGCGCATCTGGAAAATATTGCCCACGCCCTCGGGGCATTTCAAAAAACGGCACTCATCCATTACTTCATGAATCATGTGCACCCCCAGCCCGCCCGGCTTGATATCCTCCAGATCCCGTGGCTTGATCTTGCTGGTATCGACGGGGCTGGCGAAATCGATGAGCCGGAACAGCAGGTCATCACCGAGATCAAAAATCTGCAGGATAATCTTTCCCTCCTGCTGCGAGCCGTATGCGTGCTGGATGATGTTCATGCAGGCCTCATTGATGGCGATGACGGCGCAATCCACATCGCAGGGCAGGCTGTGTATGCGGCCCATGGTCTCCCGCACTTCGTTGCGCACGGCCTGCAGCCGTTCCGCACGGGATGGAAAGTGCAACTCCAGCAGCAGGGTCTCCTTCTCCATGATCTACTCCACGCCGCTCCCACCCATGGCCTGCCAGCCCCGCTTGACCACCTTGCGGCACAGTGCGCCGAACTCTTCCGCCTGCGCCTTGCGCAAGGCAGCCACTTCCTTGACCTGCCGCAATGAAATCCGCAGCGCCTCTTCCGGGTCAATCTGTTCACTGCTCATCTTTAGATTGACGAGCACGTCCTGGGTACGGTGCAGGGTCAACAACTGGTCTGTCTGCAGCCGATGTTTCCTGGCAAGCTCATCCAGTTCCGGATAGAAGGCAATCAGATCCCGGGCCGGCATTCTCTTGCAGGGGTCATCGCCCTTCACGCTCAGCAGCGCCACCAGCAGAACCAGGGAAAACACCAGGCCCAGCGAAACCCATTGTGTCCACCCCGGCAACCTGTCCCCGGGCATCACGCAATCCCCACAAAGCGCAAAGCAGGCGGCGGGGGGGCGCTGCTCGTCATGGAGACACAAATAACGGGTGCAGTCATCGATACCATGCGTCCAGACCAAGACCATATGGAAGACAGATGAAATCTTACCATACTCGCCACATGGACGAGGGACAAATGCCATCGCATATGTCTCAAGCATGCCCGCTGACCAGAATGACGCTGACAGCACCGAGTCGCGGCAACTGTATGGAGAGCAATGAAGGAAGTGGAGCTGGCGAGAGGAGTCGAACCCCCGACCGGCTGATTACAAATCAGCTGCTCTACCAACTGAGCTACGCCAGCGCAGGAAGGAAAACCCGGCTATATTATTTAATATGGACTGCAAAGGCAACTTGCGCGCCTGAAGGTGGAGCACTTGTATTTGTCCCGGGCTTGTCCCCCAGCGGTCCGCGGTTTAAGGAAGTCCATATAAACCTCTGATTAATTCTGGGCCGGATGGATGGCGAGATGAAATGTTCCGGATCAAGGCGAAAAGCGCAGGTAATCGCGCGCTATCGCCAAGATTTTCAACGCAGAGCCGGGACATTTCAGCCGCCAGACGCCGGTTCATGAATTGATTAGAGGTTCCTTAATCAGAGGTTCCTTAAGGCCGAGCACAGAAAAAACCCGGCATCCCTCACAAGGTGGTCAACACTGCACGGACTCAATCCTCGCGCCCCCCAGCCCACCCGCAAGCGCGCGCAGGCCGTCACGGGCGCCGGCATCCATCTGACCGGTATGAAGCCAATAGACGGAGACTTCCTTGTGGCGCTCCTCGACAATGGGTTCATATCCCAGCGCCCGCATCTCGTCCACCCGTTGCTCCATGTAATAACGGGTGCCGAAAACACCCAGCGAGAGCACATAGCGCTTGTTGTCCTGAGGAGAAATGGACATGTCACTAACCCCTTTGCCGCGCAATTCGCTCATCACGCCACGCGCGGCGGGCAGGGTCAGTTCCTCCGCCCATTTCACCCAATATCCGACGCGGCGCCTTTCCCGTGCTTCTTCGATTGTGGTCGATACGGATTGCAGGGGCTCTGTTGCCGCCAGGCTCTCGGCCTGCCGCCTGTCTTCGAAAGGCCCCACCCGGTAGCACGCAATGGCCGGCTCACCCGCCGCCCGCGCCTGTTCTGGCGCGCTGGCGGGTTTGGGCCCGGCTTCAGGGGCAGCCTGTGCCCTGGCCTCCCGGGCACCCGCCGCCGCATCCGCCTTCCGGCCACCCCGGGCAGGGAGGGTCACCGGCATGGGCTCGCGCTCGCTCAGTAACATCAGGGAAGGGGCCTGACCCTGCGCCGGCCGCGGCATGGCGGTGTCCACGGCCGGCTTGCCGTCATGACTGATATGCCAGGCGAAATAGATGGCGTTCAAAGCAACCAGGACCGTGAACAGGATTTTCAAGGGGCCTCCCCGGCCATCACGGCCAGTCCCTGCAAGACGAGCCCGGGCCGGTGCTGGCAGGGGAGCGCCAGCCACGGCAGCACCCGCCCGGCGTCCCCCCCCGTAAGGAGCGGGGTGATCTCACACGCCAGGCTCGCCCGCACTTCCCGGATCATCCGTTCGATAAAAGCCACCGTGGCATGCAGCGTTCCCCACGAAATGGCCCCGGGCGTATCCGTGGCCAGCACCGGCAGGGAGCCGCCCTCGGGAAGCGCGCCGGTCACCGCGTCCAGGGCATCAGCATGGCGCCCCAGGGCATCGCTCATGACGCGCAGTCCGGGCACGATCAGGCCGCCGTGGTGGAGGCCATCGCTCCCCAGCACATCCACCGTCAGGGCCGTGCCGCAATCGAAGATACAGGCGGCGCCGTTGCAAGTGTGGCGCGCCCCGATGAGGGCCGCCCAGCGGTCCGCGCCCAGGCGCCGCGCCTCGCGGTAGCCATTGATCACGCCATGGGCGCGGGGCGCGGCTTCGGCAAACCGCACCGCGCATCCCCACCGCGCATCGATCCAGCCGAACAACGGCGCCAGACGCTCCCTGGAGAGCACCGCGCAAAGCACCACCCGGCCGGGCCTGTCCATGGCGCGCCACGCGGGATCTTCCACGAGACGCGCCAGATCACCCTGATGCGCCAGGCTGTGGAAGGCGCCCAGGGCGCCGCCGCTCTCCATGAGACACCACTTCACCCGCGTGTTCCCGATATCAACCAGCAGCGTCATCATCTTTCCTGATGCTGACCTCGCCCGCCACGCAGCGCCGCATGCCCCCGGCATGACGGATGAGCAGGGCGCCCTGGTCGTCGATGCCCAGCGCCACCCCCCGCAGGGAGCGCCCGCCGCTGTCCAGCGTGACCGCCTTGCCGGACAGGGCGTCCAGCCCCCGCCAGCGGGCCACGAACGGGGCAAATCCGTGCGCTTGAAAAATCCGCAGCACATCCACCAGGTGGTCCAGCAGACGCGCGCACGCCTTATTGCGCGATATCCCGGCCCCCAGCACGGTGGCCAGATCGACCCAGGGCTGGTCAATGGCGGTGGATGAGACGGAGGGCATGTGAATATTGAGGCCCACGCCCACCACCACGCGGCAAGGGCCGTGGGACTCGCCGCTCATCTCCACCAGGATGCCGGCCAGCTTTCTGTCCCGCCATTGCACGTCATTGGGCCATTTGAGCCGCACCTCCGCCACACCCAGGGATTGCAGCGCGCGCGCCACGCCCACGCCCACGGCCAGACCCAGTGCGGGGAGGCCGGGAGGTGTTTCGGGAAAGCACCATCCCATGGAGCAGTAAAGATTCCGCCCGAAGGGAGAATGCCAGGGCCGCCCGCGGCGTCCACGCCCCGCGCTCTGAGACTCGGCGAGGCAGACATGGCCGGATACCAGGCGCCCCCCCTCTTCCAGCAACACTTGATTGGTGGATGCCGTACGGTCATGGATTTCCAGCACGGGAATGCATTCGCGGGTAGCCGGCGCCATGGCCCGCCGCAGCAGGTCTTCGTCCAGCAGCTCGATGGGCTCCGCCAGGCGGTATCCCTTGCCGCTGACGGCATGGATCTCGATGCCCCGCCGGGCCAGCGCGCGCACATGCTTCCATACCGCGCTGCGGCTGATGCCCATCCGCGCACCCAGTTGTTCGCCAGAATAGAATTTCCCGTCCGCCAGGATATTCAATAGCTCATCACTGCTGACCATCGCTCCAGTTTAGCACGTACCGCTTTCACGCTGGTATGCGGTTTCCCGTCGCATCGTATTGCCGGAGCCCGCCCCGCTCCGCCATAATGGGCATATCGAAACATCATCTCTCCAACCAATATCCGCCTGACTGCTGTCCGCATGAAAAAGCTGCGCGTCATGCTCCTGGTGCACGAATCCCTGATCCCGCCCGAGGACGCCGTCCCGGAGGATGGCGGCCCCGGGGCCATGCCCTATAAGACCGAACTGGATGTCAGCAATGCATTGCGCCGCCTGGGGCACACCGTGAAGGTGGTGGGCGCCCACGACGACCTGGCGCCCATCCGCCAGGCCATCGAAAGCTGGCGGCCCCACATCGTCTTCAACCTGCTGGAGGAATTCGCGGGCAATACAGCCTTCGACTATTACGTGGTCAGCTATCTGGAAATGATGAACATTCCCTATACAGGCTGCAATCCGCGCGGCCTGCTGCTGGCGCGCGACAAGGCGCTGTCCAAGATCCTGCTCTCCCATCACCGCATCAAGGTCCCGGCCTTTACCGTGTTCCCCAGGCACCGTGCGCCGCGCAAAAAACGCAACCGGGCCTATCCCCTCATCGTGAAGTCGCTGATGGAGGAAGGCTCCGTGGGCATCGCCCAGGCCTCGGTGGTCAACCGGGACGATCAGCTGTGCCAGCGCGTGGCGCACATCCACGCCATCACCCACGGCGACGCCATCGCAGAACAATACATCGAGGGACGGGAACTGTACGTCACGGTACTGGGCAACGCCCGTCTCACCGTGCTGCCCTTCCGGGAAATCGTCTTCGATGGCCCCGCCAACGGCATCATCCCCGTGGCGACTCACAAGGTCAAATGGGACCGGGGCTTCCGTGAGCGCTGGAACGTGCGCTACCAGTTTGCCGAGGACCTGCCGGAAACATTGCACCGGCGCATCGTCCGCACCTGCAAGCGCGCCTTCCGCATCCTGGACCTCAACGGTTACGCGCGTTTCGATCTGAGGCTCCAGGGAGAGGACATTTATATCCTGGAAGCCAACCCCAATCCCGGTATCGATGAAAACGAGGACAGCACCCTGTCGGCGCGCAGGGCGGGACTGGATTACGACCGTTTCATCCAGAAACTCATCAACCTGGGCCTGGGCGCCGCCGCCTGCTGACGCGCTTTTCCTCGAAATGGACAACGCCGGACGGACTGGCGACATGCATCGCCCCTTCATGCACGGCGCCCGCGGCCATGGCCACCTGGGCGCCGGATACGGCGCCAAACACTCTTGCCGTGGGAGTCAGCTCCAGTTTCTCCTGTACCGTAATGTCGCCCTCGATGGTGCCCGCCACCACGGCGCTGCGCACGTTGAGAGAGCCGGTCCAGCGCGCCCCCTCGTTCAGCAACAGGACGGCGTCCAGGCGGCAATTGCCCTCCACGGCCCCGTTGACGATACAACTGTCCGCGCCCTCCAATTCCCCCACGAGGCGCGTCCCGCTCCCCAGCAGCGTACCGAATCCCTGTACGTCGTCCAGAACGCGGCGCCCCCTGTTGCGGTAACGGAACAAGAGTCCTCTCATGATGATGGCTTCCTTTTTTCCTTCCTTTATCCGGTGCGGCCCTATCCAAACACATCGCCCCTAAAGAATCAATTACTTAAGACGATAAACAGGAGGTAGTCCCAAAACCCCGGGAAAGGCGGACCGTGACCACAGATCTTCACAAGCACCTGATTGCATGCCTCGCCTGCCTGGCGCTGCTGATACCGTCATGCGCCCTGGCTCAAGCCGGCGAAATCCGCATACTCATCGATGTATCGGGAAGCATGAAGCGCAACGACCCGGAGAACCTGCGCATCCCCGCCCTCAAACTGATCACCGGCCTGCTCCCCAGGGGCAGCCGTGCCGGGGTATGGACCTTCGGCAAATACGTCAACATGCTGGTGCCCCTCGGCGCCGTGGACGACGCCTGGCGCGGCCGGGCCATGGCCGCGGCGGACAACATCAACTCCCATGGCCTGTACACCAACATGGAAGAAACGCTTGCCGATGCCAGTTGGGGATGGAGCGAAACCGGAGAGGCGGCCCGCCGCAGCATCATCCTCCTCACCGACGGCTACGTGGACATCTCACCGGACCCCGAGAAAAACCGGGCGTCCCGTGACCGCATTCTCAACGTTCTCCTGCCCAGGCTGCAACAGGCGGGGGTCAGTATTCACACCATCGCCCTGTCAGGTGACGCAGACACGGCCCTGCTGCGCCAACTGGCGGCCGCGACAGGCGGCAGCCACGAACAGGCGCGGAGCGCTGAAAAGCTGGAGCGCCTGTTCTTCCACATGTTCGAGCGCAGCGCCAATCCGGATACCCTCCCCCTCGAAGACAACACGGTCCTGGTGGACGAGACCATCGAGGAACTGACCCTGCTGATCTTCCGCGGTGAACATGCCCCCGAAACCCGCCTCACCACCCCCCATGGCATCACCTTCGCTCACGGCAAGCTGCCGCCCAATGTGCGCTGGCACAGGGAAAAACGCTACGACCTCATCACCATCGACCAGCCCATGGCGGGCGAGTGGCGGGTGGACGCCGAGACGGACCCGGACAACCGGGTCATGGTGGTGACCAATCTTCAGGCCGTGACCACCCGCCTGCCCGAGAACATCGCCCTGGGCGACGAACACACCTTCTATGTCAGGCTGCTGGATCACGGCAAGGTCATCGAGAAAAAGGAATTCCTGTACTTCATCCGCGTCAATGTCACCCAGGAGAGCAGCAGCGGAGAGCGCTGGGAGTGGATGCTGCTGGACAACGGGCGCCGCGGCGACGCCCGGCCCGGCGACGGCACCTACACCCTGCGCCTGAACCGCAGCCTGGCCGCGGGCGCCCACCGCCTCACCGTGGAAATCGATGGCACCACCTTCAAGCGCATACGTCACCAGACCTTCAATGTCCATGACAGCCCGGTACTGGCGGTCATCGAAAGCGGCGCGGAAAACCAGGAAGAAATCCCCGTCCTCTCCGTCATCCCCCGCGCGGGCATGATCGTCCCCGACAGCATGGTGGTCCAGGCCACCCTCTCCGACGGCGCCGGCATGGAACAGACCCTCGACGTACCGCGCGCCAATCACAATGAATGGCGCGCCGCCCTCGGCGGCTATCCCGCCGGCCGCCGCTACCGGCTCGATCTGCGCATCCAGGGAGAACGTCCCGGTGGCAAACCCGTAAACAGCACCGCGGGACCACTCTATTTCGGCGCGCGGCCCGCCCAAAAGACGGTTGAAGAAGTGACTGAGGATATCACGCAACCCGCGGTGGAAACCGCCCCCGCCGAGAGAGACGATGAAGGCGCCGCCAACGATGACGCCGGCCCCAACTGGCTGTGGGTGGGTATCCAGGTCCTGCTCATCAACATCCTGGCCATCGGCGGCCTGATCTTCGCCTACCGGAAATGGTTCGCCTTCAATACCCAACTGCCCGGCACCTGGAAGGCGCAACTGCAGGAATAGCAACCCGGCAACGATATATATCGTGTTCAGCGCTTCAGGCCCGAACGGGATCAAGGCGCCGGCCGTCTTGACTGCGCCAATCATCCCACATTTCCCGGAAGGCCCTCTCCAGGGCGCGCGCCAGATCTTCTCCATCGCAGAGAGGGGAAGCCAGCATGCGCCTGCGTAATTCATGCCGCTGCATGCGGCCCTCCGACAAGGCCAGCGCCTTGGCCGCATACTCATCGGGATTGGCCGCAATCAGATCTTCCAGGCCCACACTGCTTAACAGGCTGGCTCCCAGCCGCTCAATAAAGCGCTGCCCCGCCATGGTAATGACCGGCACCCCCATGTACAGGGCATCCGCTGTCGTGGTCACACCTGTACGGGGTGCTGTATCGAGTGCAATATCGATACTGTTGTAGAGAGCCAGGTGCTCCCGTTGAGTGCTTGTATAAGACAACATTTCCAGGCGAGATGCGCTCACTCCATGCCTGGCAAACCGTGCCGCCGTGGCTACACGGGCAGATTGATCCGCCAGCTGGCCCGCCTTGAGAACCAACCGGGACCCGGGCAAGGCCCTCAGGATGCGGCTCCAGCAGTCTATGGCCACATCACCGATCTTGGTCAGGTCATTGAAACACCCAAAGGTGATCTCGCCCGGGGTCGCTGTTCTGTCCACGACAGGTGGAGCATCTTCTGGGGGACGATAGCAAACGCAACAACGGGGAAGCCGATAAATTTGCTCTACGGCGGGTTCCGATACCGGTGAAGGGTGCGTGATTTCGTCACTGATCCAGTAGTCCATGGCACGCAGCCCCGTGGTGCAGAAATATCCCAGGTAGCTTGCCTGCACCGGAGCCGGCTTGTAGGTGAAAACACCGATGCGAGTACGGTCGGAATGAGAGTGGCCTGCCAAATCCACCAGCACGTCTATTCCATCCGCATGTATCATCCGCGCCACTGCTTCATCATCCATCCCTACAGTGGAACGCCATACGTCGGACAGATCCTGCAGGCGCCTTGTTATCCCGTCGGGATGATGAACCTCGGCATAGCAGAAAACCTCTACCTGGCCGCGGTCATGATGTTCCAGAATCGGCTCGATGAAACTACTCACCGCATGCCTGTAGAAGTCTGGGGAAACATAGCCTATGCGGAGGCGTTGCCTGGAATCATCGGGACGGGCACGGCAAAACATGCCTTGACGGGTTTCGCCGCCACCATGCATCCTGTCCCACGCCAGATGCTCATTCAGGAGCTGCTCGGGGCTGAGCAGCACATGATACCCCAGCATGCTCAGCAAGGCGCTGTGCGCCGATGCAAAATCCGGCTGGAGGCGCAGGGCCTGGCGATAGGCATCTTCCGCTTTTCCGTACTGTCCCAGATTGCGCAAGGCCAGTCCCAGCCTGTCCCATAGACGCGCATCTTCCGGCTGTTGACGGAGGGCCTGCTCCAACCATTTCGCCGCGCCACTGAATTGTCTGCGTTGCAATAAAAAAAGGCCATAGCGCTTGCAGTCATCCGGCTGACCCGCTATCCGCCGCGCGAAATGTTTCTCACTTTCCTCATAGCAGCCCAGAACAGCAAGATTGATGCAGGCATCGAGATAAACCGGCTGTAACCGCAAAGCCCTGCGGAAAGACTGACGGGACTCTTCCTCCCGCCCCAGGGACTTCAACAGAATACCCCGGGTGTTGTGAAGCGCGGCCTCGCCCGGCGCCCCCGTCAGCGCCTCCTCCACCAGTGACAGCGCACTCTCCACTTCCCCCCTGTCGTAGAAAACGCGGGCCAGAAAATGAAGCGCGTCAGGCTGCCCCGGAACCCGGCGCAAAATCCGCCGGCAAAGCCGCTCCACTTCATCCAGACGACCGTCGAGAAGATTTTCCGAAATCTTTTTCAGGTCTTGTGCCAGGCTGTCATTCATGGCCGTATTATAGCGGGTATATTTCCCGCGTTTGATCAAAGCGTTCAGGCAGTCATCGAGCATCGCGCCGTAAAGCGCCCATCCATGACCGGCCCGGCATTTTGCGGATCAGCGCCCCATGGACGTGGCTTGCCGGGTGATCTGTTACAGCCCGCCATCCTGGTGAGAGATGCGGGCTGGACATGGGATTGGCCATCTGTTCGTGTAAAATGAGCCATCATGAATCTTGCGAGCAAATCACCCGCCCATGGCCCATGACGCCTCCAACCAATCGCTGATGCAGCGTGACCTGGGCGTGTTGTGGCATCCCTGCACCCAGATGAAGGACCACGAAACCGTGCCGCCCGTCCCCATCCGGCGCGGGGAAGGCGTGTGGCTGGAGGATTTCGACGGCAAGCGCTACCTGGACGCCATCAGTTCCTGGTGGGTAAATCTGTTTGGCCACGCCAATCTGGACATCAACCGCGCCCTGGTGGAGCAGATGTCCACCTTGGAGCATGTCATTCTCGCCGGCTTCACCCACGAGCCCGCCGTGGAACTGGCCGAACGCCTGGTGAGGATCACCCCTCCCGCCCTGACACGCTGCTTCTATGCCGACAACGGCTCCTCCGCCGTGGAGGTGGCCCTCAAGATGAGCTACCACTACTGGCGCAACCAGGGCCAGAAAGGGAAGACCCGCTTCATCACCCTGGCCAACAGCTATCACGGCGAGACCCTGGGCGCCCTCGCCGTGGGGAATGTTCCCCTCTATAAGGAAACCTACGAACCGCTGCTGATGGACACCCTCTCCGTGGCCTCGCCCGACTGCTATCAGCGTGAGCCCGGTGAATCCTGGGCGGCGTGCTCGCGGCGCCTGTTCGCGGACATGCGCCGCACGCTGGAACGGCACGCCGGCGAGGTATGCGCCGTCATCGTGGAGCCCCTGGTGCAGTGTGCCGGCAATATGCGCATGTATGATCCCGTCTACCTGCGCCTGCTCCGCGAGGCCTGCGACGAATTCGGCGTGCACCTCATCGCCGACGAGATCGCCGTGGGCTTCGGCCGCACGGGCACCCTGTTCGCCTGCGAGCAGGCCGGCATCAGCCCCGACCTCATGTGCCTCTCCAAGGGCCTGACGGGCGGATATCTGCCCCTGTCCGTGACCCTGTCCACCGAGAACATCTATCAGGCCTTCTACGACGACTACCAGAACCTGACCGCCTTTCTCCATTCCCACAGCTATACGGGCAACCCCCTGGGCTGCCGCGCCGCGCTGGCGACGCTCGACATCTTCCAGCGTGACGATGTCATCACCGCCAACAAGGCGCTGGCGCGCCGCATGGCCGGGGCCACGGCCCATTTCGGGGAGCACCCTCATGTGGCGGAGGTGAGGCAGACGGGCATGATCCTGGCCATCGAAATGGTGCGGGACAAGGCCAGCCGCACGCCCTTTCCCTGGCAGGAACGCCGCGGCAGGCGCGCCTATCTCCACGCCCTGCGGAAGGGCGTGCTGCTGCGCCCCCTGGGTGATGTGATCTATTTCATGCCGCCCTACGTGATTAATGAAGAAGAAATCCTGCTCATGGCGGACGCGGCCTGGGAGGGCATCCAGTTGGCCACGCGGGACTGAGGCCGTGCGCGTTCCCCGAATCTATCACCCCGCCTCCATGCGCCGCGGAGAAACGTGCCGTCTCGACGAGCGCGCCACCCGGCATGTGGTGAGCGTCCTGCGCCTGCGCCCCGGCGCGCCCGTGATATTGTTCAACGGCAGAGGCGGGGAATATCTGGGCACCCTCACCCAGGCCTCGCGCCATGGGGCCGGGGTGCGTATCGATACGTTTCAGCCTGTGGCGGTGGAATCTCCAATCCACATCATCCTGGCTCAGGGCATCTCCCGGGGTGAGCGCATGGATTACACCCTGCAGAAGGCCGTGGAACTGGGGGTTGCGGACATCAATCCCCTGCTGACCGAGCGGTGCACGGTCAAACTGGCGGGAGAGCGCCTAGAAAAACGCCACCAGCACTGGCGAGGCGTCATCGTGCATGCCAGCGAGCAAAGCGGCCGCGACCGTATCCCCGGCCTCGCGCCCGCCAGGACGTTTTTCCAGTGGCTGGCGCTGCCACATGAGGGAGAATGCATCTTTCTGGATCCGGAGGCCACCCGCACCCTGACCGAGCTGCAACGCCCAAGCAAGCCGCTGACCCTGGTAATCGGCCCGGAAGGCGGCCTCGCACCGGAAGAAAAGAGACAACTGGAAAAACACGGCTTCCGGGCGGTGCGCCTGGGACCACGCATCCTGCGCACGGAAACCGCCGGAATGGCGGCCCTGGCGGTCATACAAGCGCTCTGGGGAGATTTCGCCCCCGCCCCTCGGGCCTGAAATCTCCATACAGAACAACCTGTTAATCACCACCGTGATTCTGCCCCGGGAATCGGGGATAATACGCACACCAGCCAACCGTGGTGGACTACACATGCGCATCGAACACTTGCACCCCGTTCCCCATCTGACCACCGCCCTGCGCGGCCCCCTGGAGCGTATCGAAAGCCACCTCCTCGCCTGTCAGGCGGACATCGAAGCCTGGTTCCGCCAGCAATGGCTGACCACCACGGCGCCCTTCTATGCCTCCGTGGACCTGCGTAATGCCGGGTTCAAACTCGCGCCCGTGGACACCAACCTGTTTCCCGCCGGTTTCAACAACCTCAGCGCCGACCTCCTGCCCCTGTGCATCCAGGCCATCCAGTCGGCCTTCGAGCGCATCTGCCCGGAGGCGCGCCAGGTATTGCTGATCCCGGAGAACCACACCCGCAACACCTATTACCTGGAGAGCCTGGCGACCCTGCAGGACATCATCCGCAAGGCCGGTTATACGGTGCGCATCTGTTCGCTCATCGAATCCCTGACGGCGCCCGAGCGCATCGACCTGCCCTCCGGGCGCAACATCCTCCTCGAGCCCATCCAACGCCGCGGCGACCGCCTGGTGCTGGACGACTTCGATCCCTGCATGATCCTCCTCAACAACGACCTGTCCTCGGGGCGGCCGGCCATCCTGGAGGGACTGGAGCAGACCATCGTGCCCCCCCTGGAGCTGGGCTGGGCCAACCGCCTCAAGTCCGACCACTTCGCCCGCTACCAGGAGGTGGCGCGGGAATTCGCCGCCCTCATCGACATTGACCCGTGGCTCATCTCGCCGCAGTTCCTCAAGTGCGGCGAGATCAATTTCATGAAGCGCTCGGGCGAGGAGTGCCTGGAACAGAACGTGAGCGCCCTGCTGGAGTCCATCCAGCGCAAATACGACCAGTACGGTCTCGACCACCGGCCTTTCGTGGTCATCAAGGCCGATGCCGGCACCTACGGCATGGGGGTCATGACCGTGCACTCGGCGGACGAGGTGCGCGCCCTGAACCGCAAGCAGCGCACCCGCATGGCCGCCTCCAAGGGCGGCATGGAGACCACCCGGGTCATCCTCCAGGAGGGGGTCTACACCTTCGAGACCTGGGGCGACAGCCAGGCGGTCACCGAGCCCGTGGTATACATGATCGACCACTTCGTGGTGGGCGGCTTCTACCGCGTGCACACGCGGCGCGGCGCCAACGAGAACCTCAACGCCCCGGGCATGCACTTCGAGCCCCTCGCCTTCGCCGAGCCCTGCACCACGCCCGACCTCAGCAAGGCGCCGGACGCCAATCCCAACCGCTTCTATGCCTATGGGGTGATCGCACGCCTGGCGCTGCTGGCCGCGGCCCGGGAACAGGCGGCGTTGCGGGCTTGACTCAACACCCCATGACCAGGATCGGTGTCATCATGGACCCCATCGGGTCCATCAATCCGAAAAAGGACAGCACCCTGGCCATGATGCTGGAGGCACAGCGCCGGGGCTGGGAACTTCAGTACATGGAGCTGGCGGACCTCCATCTGCGCGACGGCCGGGTTCACGCCCATATGCAGGCCCTGACCGTCTACGACGACGAAGCGCACTGGTTCGACCGCGGCGCGCGCACGGAACGCCCCCTCGGCGACCTGGATGTGATCCTGATGCGCAAGGACCCGCCCATCGACATGGAGTACATGTACGCCTCCCACCTGCTGGAGATCGCCGAGAGGGAGGGCGTGCGGGTGGTCAACCGCCCCCGGTCCCTGCGCGACGTCAACGAAAAGCTCTACACGGCCTGGTTCCCGCAATGCACCCCGCCCACTCTGGTGACCCGCAGCGGGCAGCAGATCCGCGCCTTTCTCGACGAACACGACGACATCATCGTCAAGCCCCTGTACGCCATGGGCGGGGAATCCGTGTTCCGCGTCAATCATCACAATCCCAACGTCAATGTCATCATCGAGATCATGACGGCGCGTGGCCAGCGTTTCGCCATGGCGCAGCGCTACATCCCCGAGATTCTCAATGGAGACAAGCGCATTCTCATGATCGGCGGGGAACCCGTGCCCTACGCCCTGGCGCGCATCCCGGCGCCGGGCGAGACCCGCGCCAACCTGGCCACGGGCGGCACCGGGGAGGGCGTGGCCCTCAGCGAGCGCGACCGCTGGATCTGCGGCCAGGTGGGCCCCATGCTGCGCGAGAAGGGCCTGCTGTTCGTGGGCCTGGACGTGATCGGCGATTATCTCACCGAGATCAATGTCACCAGCCCTACCTGCATCCGTGAACTGGACCGCCTCTACGGCCTCAATATCAGCGCCCTGCTCATGGACCGCATCGAGAAGGAACTGGCATGAGCATTGCTGTGTCCCATGGTATATGCCGTTCTTCATATACACGCCCTCCCGGGCAAGACACCGCATGACGTCAATATCCCGGCGCATACTGGCCATGGCCCTCGTGGCCGTGCTGCCACTGCTCACCCTGTCGTGCAGCGAAACGCCGCCCCCGCAACAGCACCACAAGACCCAGTTCATGGCCCTCGGCACCCTGGTGACCGTCAGCCTGTGGGGCGTGGACGAGGATGACGCCGCCGAAGCCGTCAGGACGGTGGAGGACGAACTCAACCGCATCCACAAGACCTGGCATGCCTGGCAGCCCAGCACCCTGACGGAAATCAACGCCGCCCTGGCCGCCGGCAAGACCTACAGCGCGGATCCGCCCACCCTGGCCCTGCTGCGCAAGGCCCAGGACCTGGCCCATCGCAGCGGCCAGTTGTTCGATCCCGCCATCGGCAAGCTCGTCGCCCTGTGGGGATTCCAGAGCGACGACCGTCCCGACGCCCCGCCGCCGGCGCGGGCCGACATCGAGCGCCTGCTGGCGAACCTGCCCGACATGAACGACCTGGTCATCTCGGGCGACTCCCTGAGCAGCACCAACCGCGACCTGAAACTCGACCTGGGCGGCTTCGCCAAGGGCTATGCCGTGGACCAGGCCATCGAGCGCCTGCGCGCCCTGGGCATCGACAACGCCATCGTCAACGCCGGCGGCGACCTGCGCGCCATCGGCGCCCATGGGGAACGCCCCTGGCGCATCGGCATCCGTGACCCGCAATCGGCCGGCGTCATCGCCACCGTGGACACCCAGGGGGACGAGAGCGTCTTCACCTCCGGCAACTATGAACGCTTCTTCACCTGGGACGGGGTGCGCTATCACCACATCATCGACCCGCGCACGGGTTACCCCGCCACCGGCACGGTCTCGGCCACGGTCATCCACCGCGACGCCAGCACCGCCGATGCCGCCGCCACCGCCCTGCTCATCGCCGGCCCCGGCAAGTGGCGCAGGGTCGCCCGCGACATGGGCGTCACCCAGGTAATGCTCATCGATGAAGACATGCACGTAACCATGACCCCGGAGATGGAGCAGCGCGTCTATTTCCGGACCGAGACGCCGCCGCAAGTGACCGTGAGCGAGCCATGACCCGGGCGGATATCATCGTCGTCGCCTTCACCCTGGCCCTGCTGCCCTTCCTGTACGGCACCTTCTGGAACCGCCAGGGCCCGGCCGACACCGCCCTCATCATCGACGAGAGCGGCCGCGAATTCAGCGTGCCCCTGGACTCCGGCCAGCAACTGCGCATCGACGGCCCGCTGGGGGTGAGCGTCCTCGAGATCGCGGACGGGCGCATCCGCTTCCTGGACTCGCCGTGCCGCGGCAAGCAATGCATTCATTCGGGATGGCTGGACGAGAGCGGCGAGTTCGCCGCCTGTCTGCCCAACCGGGTCAGCGTGGCCGTGAGCGGCGGCGAACCCCTCTACGACAGCATCAATTTTTGATCCAGTGCAGAGAAAACAGGGCTCACAAGATGACATCATCGATCTATTGCCCCGGCGGGTATGCCGGAGGGGTCGACTCGCGAAGGCCTCCCGCGGGGCGGAATCAGGCGGATCACCGGAGCGCAGCGACTTGATCCGCCCCGCCCCGCGGGAGAAAAGCCGCAGCGCCGGAGACCCCTCCGGCATACCCGCCGGGGCATACCACGGAACAAGCCCTTCGTGGTAAAAAGACCAACTGACCGATCATGAAACCCGAAACAGAACACAGCGTCATCACCATCGAGACCACCCGCCAGGATCACCGTATCGCCTGGCTGACGGCGCTGGCCATCACCATCCACATCGCGGAGAGCGTGCTGCCCAGCCCCCTGCCCGGCGTCAAGCCCGGTCTCGCCAACGTGGTCACCATCGCCGTGCTGATGCTGTACGGCTGGCCCACGGCGGTGTGGGTGTCCCTGCTGCGCGTGCTGGTGGGCAGCATCCTCATCGGCACCTTCCTCACCCCTACGTTCACCCTCAGCCTGGCCGGCGCCATAAGCAGCCTGCTGGTGCTGGGCCTGGGCACCCTGCTGCCGGGGCGCGGCCTGGGCCCCATCGGCTACTCACTGCTCGCCGCCCTGGCCCACATGGCGGGGCAGTTCATGGTGGCCTACTGGCTGTTCATCCCCCACCAGGGCCTGTTCGGCCTGCTGCCCGTGCTCATGACCATGGCCGCCCTGTTCGGCCTGGTGAGCGGCCTCATCGTCATGGCCATGATGAAGAAACTGGAGGACAAGCGGCCATGAGCGCCTACGCGCCCCGGCCCCGCTTCACCTCCACGGACCGCCTCGGCCTCACCCTGCTGGTGGCCGTCATTCTCCATGCCATTTTCATTCTGGGGGTTTCCTTCAAACCGGACCTGCTCAAGGCGAAGGACAGCAAGCACCCCCCCATCGAGATCACCCTGGTGCACCAGCGCAGCGAGGAGGCCCCGGAGGAGGCCGAAATGCTCGCCCAGGCCAACCTGGAGGGCGGCGGCAATACGGACGAGCAGGTGCGTCCTTCCACCCCGGCCTCGACGCCCATCCCCCCCGACCGCCCGGGCCAGTCCACGGAGATCAGCCTTGCCGCCGGGCCACCGCCCCAGCCCCAGGCGCCGCGGGACGAGCCGCTCACCCGCGACGAGGCCGCCAGGAAAATGCGCCGGGAACAGGCTGACCCCGCCGAGAAGCAACCCCTCACCGCGGCGGAACTTATCAAGCTCAGCATGGAAATGGCCAATCTCAGCGCGGAAATCGACCGCGACATGCAGGCCTACGCAAAACGCGCCAAGCACCGCTACATCTCCTCCCAGGCGCGGGAATACCGCGACGCCGCCTATCTGGACGCCTGGCGCACCAAGATAGAGCGTATCGGCAACCTCAACTACCCCGAGGAGGCCAAGCGCAAGAACATCTCGGGCAGCCTCATTCTCGACGTGGCCATCAATGCCAATGGCACCATCAACGCCATTACGGTACTGCGTTCCTCGGGAAAAAAGGTCCTGGATGATGCCGCCATTCGCATCGTGCGCCTGGCCGCCCCCTTCGCCCCCTTCCCCGACGCCCTGCGCAAGGACACCGACGTCCTGCACATCACCCGCACCTGGCAGTTCCTCAACAACAACCGCCTGCAAACGGGACGCTGACAGGCCCGCTCTTGCGGGCATGACACTTGTAACAGCCTCCTCAGTAGCCGATACTAGAGTCATGACAGCAATGGCCTCCCTTAGCAATCATTTCCTGATTGCCATGCCCAGCCTCAAGGACCCCAATTTCTTCCACGGTGTCACCTATCTGTGCGAGCACAACGAGGAGGGAGCCATGGGCATCATGATCAACCGCCCCCTGGACATCGACCTGGCCGAAGTGCTGGGACAGATGAACATCGCCTTCCAGCAGCCCGGCATCGGCGAACGCCCCATCCTGCTGGGCGGCCCCGTGCAATGTGAGCGGGGATTCGTGCTGCACAAGCCTCACGGCGCCTGGGAAGCCACCCTGAAGGTCACGGAGCATATCGGCATCACCTCGTCGCGGGATGTGCTGGAGGCCCTGGCGCGCGGCCAAGGCCCCGATGAGTGCCTCATCGCCCTGGGCTACGCGGGCTGGGCGCCGGGCCAGTTGGAACAGGAAATGGCGCAGAATGCCTGGCTGAGCGTGCCCGCCGACGAGGCCATACTCTTCCACACCCCCTTCGAGCAACGCTGGGAAATGGCCGCCGCCCTTACCGGCGTCGATATCAACCGCCTGTCCAGCGACATCGGGCACGCATGACCGCATGCCACACCCTGCTCGCCTTTGATTTCGGCAGCAAAAAGATCGGCATCGCCGTGGGGCAGGAACTCACCCGCACCGCCCGCCCCCTCACCATCCTCAGGAACATTGGCGGCAAACCCGACTGGGCGGGCATCACCCGCCTCATCGGCGAATGGCGTCCCGACGCCCTGGTGGTGGGCCTGCCCCTCAACATGGACGGCACCGGGCAGGCCATGACCCGCGCCGCAAAACGATTCGCAAACCAGTTGCGGGGGCGTTATCATCTACCCGTGTTTCAAGCGGATGAAAGACTGTCCACGAGAGCCGCGCAGCAGATGATCAGAGAGCGCGGCGGCGCGGAACCCCGTGAAGGCGTGGATGCGCTGGCGGCACAGTTGATACTGGAGACCTTTTTCGGTGAGAATCCGCCGGGAGAAACATGAACACTGCCCCATCCGACATCGACGCCCTGCTCAACGGCATGTCCGCGCGCCTGGCGGCCCTGCTGGCGGAACGCGGTGTCTCCGAGCCCGTGATGGTGGGCATACACACGGGGGGCGTGTGGGTGGCGCAGCGCCTTCATGAACTGCTGGAACTGACCAGCCCCCTCGGCGAACTGGACATCTCCTTCTACCGTGACGACTTCACGCGCATCGGCGTCAACCCCCAGGTCAGGCCCTCGCGCATTCCCCTCGACATCGAGGGGCGGCACATCATCCTGGTGGACGACGTGCTCTACACCGGGCGCACCATCCGCGCCGCCCTCAACGAGCTGTTCGACTACGGCCGCCCGGCCTCCGTGATCCTGGTGGTGCTCGCCGAGCGCAACGGCCGTGAACTGCCCATCCAGGCCGACGTGGCGGGCCGGCACATCGACCTGCCGCCGCACCGGCACATCAAGCTGCAGGGTCCCAGCCCCCTGGAACTGAAGACCGGGGAGGCGCCGTGAACAAGCACAATATCCAGCTGGACCACAAGGGCAGGCTGCGCCACTTCCTGACCATCGAGGGCCTCAAGCGCGAGCTGCTCACGGACATCCTGGACACGGCGGAGTCCTTCACCAGCGTCACGGAGCGCACGGTCAAGAAGGTGCCCCTGCTGCGCGGCAAGACCATCGTCAATCTCTTCTTCGAGGCCAGCACCCGCACCCGCACCACCTTCGAACTGGCCGCCAAGCGCCTGTCCGCCGACGTGCTGAACATCAACGCCTCCATCTCGGCCACCACCAAGGGCGAGACCTTGCTGGACACCCTCCACAACCTGGAGGCCATGCATTGCGACATGTTCGTCATCCGCCACCCCAACAGCGGCGCCGCCCATTTCATCGCCCAGCACGCCGCCCCCCACGTGAGCATCATCAACGCGGGGGATGGCAGCCACGCCCATCCCACCCAGGCCATGCTGGACATGTTCACCATCCGCCGCCACAAGGGGGCGTTCCACAAGCTGTGCGTGGCCATCGTCGGCGACGTCCTGCACTCGCGCGTGGCGCGCTCCCAGATCCATGCCCTCAGCACCTTGGGCGTGCGGGAGATCCGCGTCATCGCGCCGCGCACCCTGGTGCCCGCCGCGGCGGAGACCCTGGGCGTGCACGTCTACCACGACCTGCGCGAGGGGCTGCGCGACGTGGACGTGGTGATCATGCTGCGCCTGCAGTACGAGCGCATGCGCGGCGCCTCCCTGCCCAGCGAGCACGAATACTACCAGCTCTTCGGCCTCACCGAGGACAAGCTGGCCCTGGCCCGCCCCGACGCCATCATCATGCACCCCGGCCCCATCAACCGCGGCGTGGAGATCGATTCGGCGGTGGCGGACGGCCCGCGCTCGGTGATCCTGCAGCAGGTGGCCCACGGCACCGCGGTGCGCATGGCCATCATGTCCCGCGCCATGCAGCACGAGGGCGCCGCCAGCGCCGGGGAGGCGCCTTCATGAAGATCCGGATTTCCGGCGGCCGCGTCATCGATCCCGCCAACGGCGTGGATGCGCGACAGGACCTGTTCATCGCCGACGGGCGCATCGTCCAGTGCGGCGAAACCCCCGATGGCTTCACCCCCGACGAAATCATCGACGCCCGTGAACGGGTGGTGTGCCCGGGGCTGGTGGATCTGCGCGCCCACTGCCGCGAGCCCGGCCAGGAATCCAAGGCCACCATCGCCAGCGAGACCCGCGCCGCCGCCGGCGCCGGCATCACCACCCTGTGCAACCCGCCGGACACGGACCCGGTGGTGGACAGCGCCGCCGTGGCCGCACTCCTCCAGAGACGCGCGGAGCGCGGCGGCATGGCGCGCATCGTGCCCATGGGCGCCCTCACCCTGGGCCTGGCCGGCGCCCAGCTCAGCGAGATGAGCGCCCTCAAGGAAGCCGGCTGCGCGGGCGTGAGCAACGACATCTATCCGGTGGAAAACAACCTGGTCATGCGCCGCGCCCTGGAATACGCCGCCACCTTCGATCTCACGGTGTTCATCCGCCCCCAGGATCATCATCTGGTCAACAAGGGCTGCGCCCACGAGGGCGCCGTCAGCACCCGCCTGGGGCTGCCCGGCATTCCCACCGCGGCGGAGACCGTCGCCGTGGCCAGCCACCTGGCCCTCATCGAACAGACGGGGGCGCGGGCCCATTTCAATCTCATCTCCAGCGAGCGCGCCGCGCAGATGATCGCCCGCGCCCAGCACGACGGCCTGCCCGTCACAGCCGATGCCTGCGCCCATCAGCTCCACCTCACGGACAAGGACGTGCTGGACTTCGACAGCCAGTGCCATGTCTCGCCCCCCCTGCGCAGCCAGCGCGACCGCGACGGGCTGCGGCGCTGGCTCAACCACGGCGCCATCACCGCCATCTGCTCCGATCACCAGCCCCATGAACGGGACGCCAAGCTGGCCCCCTTCAGCGCCACGGCCACGGGCATATCGGCCCTGGAGACCCTGCTGCCCCTGAGCCTGAAGCTGGTGGACGAGGGGGTGCTGAGCCTGTCCGCCGTCATCGCCTGCCTCACCTCACGGCCCGCGCGCATCCTCGGCATCGAGGCGGGCACACTGACCCCCGGCACCCAGGCCGACGTGTGCGTCTTCGATCCCGGGGCCTGGTGGACCCTGGATCATCAGAGCATGCGCAGCCAGGGGCACAATACCCCCTTCCTCGGCTGGGAGATGAAGGGCCGCGTCACCCACACCCTGCTCAAGGGCCGCATCGTCCACCGGCTCGCGGGCGGAGAAGACTGAGATGGGCAACCGCGGCACCCTGTACGTGGAAGACGCCAACATCCTGGCTCACGATGCCTATGAAGGCCGCCAGCACGTCCTGCGCCTGGAGGCGCCGCGCACGGCACGGCACGCCAGGCCAGGCAGCTTCGTCCACCTCCAGTGCCACGACATGCTGCCCATGCGCCGCCCCCTGTCCATCATGCGCGCCGACGCCGGGGCGGGATGGATCGAACTGCTCTACCGCGTGTTCGGCGCCGGCACGCGCCGCCTGGCGCAACAGGCCGTGGGGCAACGCCTGAGCCTCATCGGCCCCATCGGCACCCCCTTTTCCCTCGCCCGGCGGCGCGCCCGCCCCCTGCTCATCGGCGGCGGTGTCGGCATTCCGCCCATGATCTTTCTGGCCGACGTCATGCGCCAGTCGGCGCAGGCCTGTGAACCCCTGGTGCTGATGGGGTCGGAAACCCCTTTCCCATTTACTCCACGGCCCTCCACCATCCTCACGCCCCACCTGCCCGAGGGGGTGATCGCCGCCATGCCCCTCATGGAAGACTGGGGCATTGCCAGCCGCCTGGCCAGCCTGCAGGACTTCGCCGGCTGCTATCACGGCTATGTCACGGATCTCGCCCGCCATTGGCTGAACTCGCTGACGCCCG
>WGFB01000041.1 GCA_015492435.1 Gammaproteobacteria bacterium
AGAGGGTATTGCAGCCTACGCCGTCGTGCTGCTGAATGAATAGGCGCCGCTTTCTCGGACTGCTGGCCCTGGCGGGAGCCTCCCTGAGCGGGTGCCGCTTCTATCCCGCGGAGGGCATGAGCAATCCCTGCCTGAAGCAAGGACTGCCCCCGCAACTGCGTGATCACGAACTGCTCCGGCAATGCTGGGAAGGTATCGACGCGCGGCAGTTCTGGGACTGTCATGTGCACCTGGCCGGTACCGGCGACAGTGATTCGGGCATCTGGGTCAATCCCGACATGCGTTCCCCGTGGCATCCCATCCAGTACACGCAGTTCCGTTACTATCTCGACGCGGCCTGCGTGGACGGGAATGAGCTGGATTCACCGGGGGGCGTGGATGCGGCCTATGTCGAACGCCTGCGCCACCTGCACCGGGATTTTCCACCGGAGGCACGCTTCATGCTGCTGGCCTTCGATTATTACCACGATGGGAATGGCCGGAAGAACGCACAGATGAGCGCCTTCCATGTCCCCAATTCATACGCGCAGCGTGTCGCGGCCGCCTACCCGGGGTTCGAATGGATCGCCTCCATCCATCCCTACCGTGAAGACAGCGTGGAGGCCCTGGCGTGGTGCGCGCGGCACGGCGCCAGGGCCGTGAAATGGCTGCCTGGCGCCATGGGTATCGATCCCGCCTCTCCCCGCTGCGACCGTTTCTACGCGGCCCTGGTCCGCCATGATATTCCCTTGCTGTCACACACCGGCAAGGAATACGCCATCAGCGTGGAGGGCGGGCAGGCACTCAACAATCCATTGCGGTTGCGGCGCCCGCTGGAGCATGGCGTGCGGGTGATCCTGGCCCACTGCGCCTCGTTGGGCGAGTACGCCGACATCGACCGGGGCGAAGACGGCCCGCAAGTGGACAGCCTGTCCCTGTTCCACCGCCTCGCCGCCGAGCGCCGCTACGCGGGGCGTATTTTCGGCGATTTGTCCGCGGTCACCCTGGTCAACCGCGCGCGTTCCATACTGGAACGCCTGTGGGGCAGGTCCGAATTCCATGGCCGGATGATCAACGGCTCCGACTATCCCCTGCCGGGCATCATGCCCCTCATCTCCACACAAGGCTTCGTCGACTGGGGTTTCCTTGCCAGGGAGGAGGCTGGCGTGCTGGTGGAGGTGCGCCGTTATAATCCGCTGCTCTATGACTTCATGCTCAAGCGCCGCCTGTCGATCGGTGGCGTGCGTCTTCCTTCCGCCGTATTCCACTCGCGCCGGATCTTTCAACATGCATGATCTGGACTGGCCCCATGCCTGGGGCGGCCCCTTGCTGCAGGGGGTCATGCGCGCCATTCCCGACGATTTCCAGGTTCGCGAGCAGTTGAATTTCACGCCCGATCAGGCCGGTGTCCATGCCCTGGTGAAGATCCGCAAGCGGGGCGCCAATACGGAATGGCTGGCCAGGCGCCTGGCTCAGTTGGCCGGCGTGAAACGCCATGCCATCGGCTACGCCGGACTCAAGGACCGCCATGCGGTCACCGACCAGTGGTTCAGCGCCGATCTCTCGGGGAGGGAGGAGCCCGACTGGCGGCGCCTGGAAGGAGAAAAGATCACCGTCCTTGAAGTAACCCGCCACACCCGCAAGCTGCGCCAGGGCGCGGTCGCCGCCAATGCCTTTCAGATCACCCTGCGCGGGGTGACGGGCGATACCGGCGGCCTGGAAGCGCGCCTGCAAAGTATCGCCAATGAGGGCGCCCCCAACTACTTTGGCGAACAGCGTTTCGGCAGGGACAACCTGGCACGCGCCCGGGCCATGTTCAGTGGAGAATTCAAGGTTCGTGACCGCTTCAAGCGCGGCATCTATCTTTCCGCCGCACGAGCCCTGCTGTTCAACCGCGTACTGGCGCGCCGGGTGGAGGCGGGCGCCTGGAACCGTATCCTGCCCGGCGATGCCTTGATACTGCATGGCAGCAACAGTTTTTTTGTTTGCGGGAATGAAGATGCGTTGCAGGAGCGCCTGCGGCAGGGAGACATCCATCCCAGCGGGCCTCTGTGGGGGCGCGGCGAACTGCCTTGTAAGGGCGAGCCCGCAGCTCTGGAAGAGACTGCGCTGGCCGATGATGAGTTATGGCGCAGGGGACTGGAGGAGGCGGGCCTGAAACAACAGCGGCGTCCCCTGCGGGTTATTCCCCGGGAAATGACTTGGCGCATGCCGTCTCCCCAGGTGCTGCAACTGTGCTTCGTTCTTCCCGCGGGCAGCTATGCCACGGCCATCTTGCGGGAGATAGTGGTGACTGTCTAGGAAACCTCTGATCAATTCATGAACCGGCATCTGGCGGCTGAAATGTCCCGGCTCTGCGTTGAAAAGCTTGGCGATAGCGCGCTATTACCTGCGCTTTTCGCCTTGATCCGGAACATTTCATCTCGCCATCCATCCGGTCCAGAATTGATCAGAGCTTCCCTAGCGTTTTTGCAGTCTGCGCCTCTCTCCCCAAAGGGAGGAGGGAGTTTAGCCGCTTGGAGATCTCGGTGCCGCTTACGCCTCCTCTCCAACCATACTCCGTAGTTTTTCAAAGTCTGTAATCTCTATCCGCCCTCTGTGACGCCTGATGCAACCCTGATCCTCCAGTTCCTTGAGCAGACGGCTGACGACTTCCCGGGCTGTGCCGAGTTCGGTGGCGATCTCGTAATGGGTAGTGGCAATGGGATTCGCGCGGCGTCCTTGCCCGATGAGATAGTGGGCCAGGCGCGCCCCCATGGGGGTGGTGATGACCGTCTCCAGCAGGCTGACCAGATCGCTCATGCCCTGTTCCACGGCGGCGTACATGTAGCGCTGGAATTGCGGGGAACCGGCGAGCGCCTTCTGGAAGGCGGCCTTGGGGATCAATACCGCGCGCACTTCAGTTTCCGTGATGGCATCGGCGTGGTAACACTTGCCGCTCATGAGGCATGAGGTGGTCAGTTCACAGATGTGGCCCGGCCGCAGGTGGTAGAGGGCGATCTCCTGGCCGCTGCCGGAGATCTTTTCCACCTTGACCGTGCCGGAGAGAATCAGGATGAAGTGCTCACAGGGCTCGCCGTCCTGATAGAGGGTGGTATGAGACGGGTATGTCACTACCCGCGCCGCGGCCAGGGCCTCACGCCATGCGGGCTCTTCGATGGCCGCCAGTACCGGGAAGGCGGTGAGCCACCCGGGTTGGGAAACGTTGCGGTCCTGGGGCATGTATCCAATCTCCGCGAATGCCCTGCAGCCCGGCAGGGGGATAGCTCCCGATACCGGCGCGCTCCCGCGCGCCATTATCAGCCTGGTCGGCCGTTCATGCCTTGCTGCGCCTGATCAGCGACACGCGGTCTTCGTAGGCGCGGCGGGCGATGTGCACGTCTTCGAGGAAGTAGGGCAGTTCTTCCAGGGTCAGGGCCTGGGGGCCGTCCACCAGGGCCTTGCTGGGCACGGGATGAAAATCCACCAGGATCATGTTGGCGCCCGCGATGACGCCCTGGGCGATGACGTGCATGATATCCAGTATGCCGTCGGGGTCGGCGTCGCGCGAGCCCACCGAGTGGGAGGGATCGATGCATACCGGCATGCGGGTAAGGCGCTTGATGACCGGTACATGGGCGAAATCCACGAAGTTGCGGTGCGGATCGCCCATGTTGGTCTTCATGCCCCGCAGGCCGAAGATCACCTTGCGGTTGCCCTCGCTGGCCAGGTATTCGGCGGCGTTGAGGGATTCCTCCAGGGTGATGCCGAAGCCGCGCTTGAGCAATACGGGAAATTCCTGCTGGCGCCCTACCTTTTTGAGCAGCTCGAAGTTCTGCGTGTTGCGGGTGCCGATCTGCAGCATGATGCCGGTGGGATTGCCGGTCTGCTCCAGGGCTGCCTTGATTTCATCGATATGGGCCTCATGGGTGATCTCCATGGCGATGACCTTGATGCCGTACTTGCCGGCCAGTTCGAACACATAGGGCAGGCACTCCTTGCCATGCCCCTGGAAGGAATAGGGATTGGTGCGCGGCTTGTAGGCGCCCATGCGGGTACACTGCAAGCCATGGGCCTGCAATGCTTTCATCATCAGCTCGACATGCTTGCGGTTGTCCACGGCGCACAGGCCGGCAAAGATATGCAGATTGTCCTGACCGAAGTGAAGGCCGTTGTAGGTGAATGAGGTCGGCCGGTTGTCGTCCCTGTGCCTTCCCAGCACGCGGTAGGCTTCCGAGACCCGCACCACGCGTTCCACGCCCGGCAGGCTCGCCATGTCTTCGGTGGACAACTGGCTGGTGTTGCCCACCAGATAGACCTCCGTCAGCACCTGTTGAGTGCCCACTTCACGGTGTACGCTGATCTGGATGTTTTCCAGCGCGTCCAGATGGGCCATCAGGTCTTTGTATTCGCGGCTGTCGGCTTCGATGTCGGGTTTCAGAATCAGTATCATGGAAATTGCGTCCTAAGTCGGTCAGTCGAATTCTCGTGTTTACCCAGTCATTGCAAAAGATTGGGTATCGGGTTTGTGAAAGGTACAAGATACAAGGTACAAGATACAAGGGAAGCAGCCCTTTGTATCTTGCACCTTGTATCTTGTGCTTTCCTGTGGCCTGCCGCCGGATAAAACCTGGTGTGACGCCAACGCCAGGCACTCGTAATTTTATGCAACTGCCGGGTCTATTATAATGCAGTCCGGCCCTGCTGTATCGTCCGCTGAACGAGGCCTTGCCAGGGAACCCCTGATCAATTCATGAACCGGCGTCTGGCGGCTGAAATGTCCCGGCTCCGCGTTGAAAATCTTGGCAATAGCACGCGATTACCTGCGCTTTTCGCCTTGATCCGGAACATTTCATCTCGCCATCCATCCGGTCCAGAATTGATCAGAGGTTCCCTAGTCACGACCCAGGCGGACCAGATCGGCATAGGCGTCGACCCGCCGGTCACGGAAGAAGGGCCATTGCCGGCGGATCTCCCTGGCGCGCGCCAAGTCGATATCTGCCACCAGGACGGTATCCTCATTGGGTTGTGCCTGCGCCAGTATTTCGCCCTGTGGACCGCAGACGAAGCTCGACCCCCAGAACTCGATGCCCGGCAGTGCGCCGCTGGGATCCGCCTCGAACCCGGTACGGTTGCAACTGATGACGGGCAGGGCGTTGGCGATGGCATGGGCGCGCTGGATGGTGATCCAGGCCTCGCGCTGACGCTCCTGTTCGTTATCGTCGTCCGGGGGATGCCAGCCGATGGCCGTGGGGTAGAGCAGTATGTCGGCGCCCGCCAGGGCCATGAGGCGGGCGGCTTCGGGAAACCACTGGTCCCAGCATACGAGGACACCGAGGCGGCCCACGGCTGTGTCGATGGGGGTGAAGCCCAGGTCGCCGGGGGTGAAATAATATTTTTCATAATAGCCGGGGTCGTCCGGGATATGCATTTTACGGTACAGGCCGGCCAGCGAGCCGTCGCTGTCGATGACCGCGGCCGTGTTGTGAAAGACCCCGGATGGCCGCTGCTCGAAGAGCGGGGCCACGATCACCAGCTCACGTGCCCTGGCCACGGCGCTCAGGGCTTTCGTCGCCGGGCCCGGGACGGGCTCCGCCAGTTCGAAATGGGCGTTGTCGATGGACTGGCAGAAATAGGGGAGGGCAAAGAGTTCCTGCAGCAGGAGCAGGCGCGCGCCGGCATCGGCGGCCTCATGCGCCGCCGCGACTGCAGCGGACAGGTTGGCGTCGCGGCCGGCCGTGACGGCCTGCTGATAGGCGCAAACTTTCAATGGACTTTTTGTCATTCCAGTCAGCCGTGGGGAATGAATTCAGGTGTCAGGCAGGACACCCGCCGGGAGCTGCATGGTAACACAATGCAGGCTGCCGTGTTGCTGGATCAGGGGACGGCAGGGGATGCCGATGATTGCCCGGCCGGGAAAGCATGGCGCGAGCCGCGACAGGGCGATCTCATCGGCCGGGTCGCCGTATGTGGGCACCAGAACGGCGTCATTGATGATGAGGAAATTGGCATAGCTGGCCGGGAGCCGCTCTCCTGAGGGGGTCATGATGGGGGCGGGAAGAGGCAGGGGTACAAGGCGGTAGGGCTCGCCCGCCTCGGTCGTGAGCGCCTCGAGTTCGCGTGCCATGGCCCGCAGCGCGGGGTAATGGGCGTCGCCGCTGTCCCCGCAGGCGCTGTAGGCAATGGTGCGCTCATCGCAAAAGCGGGCCAGCATATCGATATGACCGTCGGTGTCGTCGCCCAGGATGAGGCCGTGCTCCAGCCAGATGACGCGCCGGACGCCGAAACAGGATGCCAGCAGGCCGGTGATGTCGGCTTCATCCCATCCGGGGTTGCGGCTGGGCGCCAGCAGGCAACGGCGGGTGGTCATGAGTGTGCCGCTGCCGTCGCACTCGATGCTCCCGCCCTCCAGGACAAAATCGACCGCCTCTCTTGGTGTGGCGCCGAACGCGCCCTGTTCGCAGAGACGCTGCGTGAGCAGCCTGTCGAGCCGGTGTGGATATTTGCCTCCCCATCCGTTGAAGCCGAAGTCAAGCAGGACGTGAGCTTGGTCCTCCATGACCGTGATGGGGCCTGTATCCCTGATCCAGGTGTCGTTGCCGGGGACGCGCGCGAAGACGATTTGTGAGCGCCCGGTCCGCTCAGCTTCGAGACGCGCCTTCACCATGGCTTGATGGCGGCCGTCCCGGCAGACGATCAGCACTTTCTCATGACGGGCGATATGAGTGGCGATGGTGGCATAGACGTCTTCCACTTCTTCCAGGTTGGAGGCCCAGTCGCTGTCCTCATGAGGCCAGACCAGTATGATGGCGTCTTGCTGCTCCCATTCCGCTGGCAGGCGTTTCACGGCGCGGAACCCGGAAAGGGGTCAGTTAGCCTTGCTGGCGGGTTGTACAGCCTGGGGCAGGGGGGAGGCTTCCAGAAACTTGATGATCTCCAGGGAGCGCGGCCTGGCGCTGTGGATGACCCGGTCGTTTTCGAAGTAGACGATGTAATCCTTGTAGACCCAGCGGGTGATGGGGGGATGGGTTTTGGTGACTTCTCCGCTGGGGGCGATGATGCGCAGAGGGGCGCCGAATTCCTGCTTCACCTGGTCCATGGTGGCGCCCCTGGCTGGCATGCCCGCCAGGCGCGGCGCGTCGGGCGTTACCATCATGGGCGCGGCGTTTTCACCGGCCGGGAGCGCCGGGGGCGTCAGAGCAAGGAGTATGGTCAGGATTGCGGGCAGTCTCATGGGCTTGGAGGAATTCGGGGAACAGGGCTTGTCGCGCGGATGTGAATTATATCAGAAAGAATGATGCGCCTGGATACCCGGTTTGGGGTAGAACGTGAACCGCGCGGCTAGATCGTGTCGTTGTATCTGACGCAGTTGCGCCCCTCCGCCTTGGCGGCGTAGAGGGCGATATCCGCCTTTTCATAGAGAGTTTCACTGTTATCCCCCTCTTTGTAGCAGGCCACGCCCAGGCTGGCCGTTACCTTGATAAGGTGGTCGCCGTACTCATAGTCCGCCGAGGCGATGGTGTGCCGGATGCGTTCCGCCAGCATCAACGCGCCCTGTTTGGCCGTGTTGCTCAGGAGGATGATGAACTCCTCACCGCCGGAGCGGAAAAGAATGTCGGAGCAGCGGGTGCACTCGATGACCGCGTCGGCCACGGATTTGATGACAAAGTCGCCGGCCAGGTGCCCGTAGGTGTCATTGATGGACTTGAAATGATCGATATCCAGTTCGATCAGGGACAGGGGCGTATTGTAGCGGCGCGCGATCTCGGTTTCGCGTATGAGCGCGGAATTCATGGTGCTTCTGTTGTTGGCGCCGGTCAATGGGTCCGTGTGCGCCGCGGTCAGGGCCAGCTTGTACATGATGGCGTTTCTGAGCGGATAAACCAGGCTGCAGATCAGGGATTCCAGGAGGCTGGTTTCATGCTCCGAGAATTTCCGGCCGCGGGTGAAAGTCAACTGCCCCAGGGTCTGGCCCGCCACCACCAGCTGATAGGAACAGGCGTGCTTTTTGCGCGTCCCTTTGAGCACATGGATATTCTGAGACTTGTGGTCGAATGCGATGCTGTCGTGAGGGATCAGGCCCTCGATTTCGGAGGAAAAGACCTCGATAAGCTTGTCGATCTCAAGCGTGGTCTGCAGGGCGCTGGCAATCTTGAGCGCTTTCTGATGCCCTTCCTGGCCTGCCTCCGTGGCGATGACACTGGACAGCATGGCCAGATTCCCTGCTTCGGGAATGGATGGTGCGTTTTCGAGTTGTTGTTGGCTTGGCATATACATAACCTTCCTCCAGGCTACGGTCACTTCGATTCATCTGCCTTGAAGAAATGCAGATTCTGTGCCATTTGCCTGAGGTGTTTGTTCTAAGCGCAAGACTCTTATAATGTTCCCAATTTATACGAAGTTTCCCGGCTAATCAAAAAAGCGGGATGTTGATCACGAATAACTCGTCAAATTATTGACGAATATTCCGTGGGATTCCCCGGGTGGTCGATGTGTATGAGATTTATCTCTTTAATTAACAGTTTGTTATCTCTGTAATCTTGATCAGCACATGAGAAACAGGCGTTCACGGAGGAAAATGACATGGAAGTCAGACAGGCCCCCGTTCGGGACCATGGCGAGCTGCTGTCCCTGATCGAGCGGCAGCAGCCCAGGCCGGAGTTGCGGCTTGGCGAGATCCTCACCGGTGACTTCGGGGTGGAGGAATGCGATCTGCAGGTGGCGCTGCGGCGGCAACGCAAGCACTGCGGCAAGCACCTGGGAGCCATTCTGCGCGAGATGGGCGTGGTGGACGACGAATTGCTCAACGCAGCCCTGGGCAGGAAATTCGGCATTCCCTATGTGCGGCTGGAGGCCCTGGAAATCAGCGCCGCTGTCCTTGCCCGGATTCCAGTGGAAGTGGCCTTCCAGTACAGTCTCATGCCCCTGAGCGAACACCGGGACAGGCTGATTGTGGCCATGGCCAATCCACTGGATACGGAGAGCCTGGACGCCCTGCGCTTCAATTGTCCCCTCAAGATCGTCCCCGTCATGGCTTCCTTCCGGGACATCACGCTGGCCCACAACAAATACTACAGCAAGTTCGACGAGGATGAGGCCCTGGAGGACAGCGCGCGCAGCGGCATGTCCCGGAGCCACGAGAACGGGGATCCCAGCCAGCACCTGGAGCAGCAGGCGCGCACCCGCCCCATTGTCCGCCTGCTGAACGCCATCGTGCTGCAGGGCGTGTTGAGAAAGGCCTCGGATATCAATATCCGTCCGGGACCCCGCGAGGTGGCCATTTTCTACCGCATCGACGGGCGCATGCAGTATTCCCGTTCCCTGGACAAGACACTGCTGGCCGCCCTGGTGAGCCGCGTCAAGATTATCGCCCACCTGGATATCGCCGAGCGCCGCCTGCCCCAGGGCGGCAACGCGCGTCTCATGCGCGCCGAACATCCCATCGACCTGCGTATATCCATACTGCCCACCATTCATGGGGAGAGTGTCGTCATCCGCATTCTCGACAAGCAGGCAGGACTCAAGTCCCTTGCCGAACTGGGCATGGGCCGCCGGGACGAAGCCAGGGTGCGCGCATTGCTGGGCAGGCCCAGTGGCATTCTCCTTGTGACGGGCCAGACGGGATCCGGAAAAACCACGACCCTCTACGCCATGCTGCAAGAGCTGACGGGAGACAGGCCGCACATCATCACCATCGAGGACCCCGTGGAATACGACATCGAAGGCGTGGAGCAGATTCAGATTCATGAAAAAAAGGGGCTGACCTTTCCCACCATCCTGCGCCACATTCTGCGCCACGACCCGGATATCATCATGGTGGGCGAGATCCGCGACCAGGAGACCGCCCGCATCGCCAGCCGCGCGGCGCTGACCGGCCACCTCGTTCTCAGCACGCTGCACACCAACGATGCGCCGAGCGCCATCACCCGTCTGCTGGACCTGGGCGTTGCGCCCTATATCCTGGGCGCCACCCTGCTGGGGGTGATGTCCCAGCGCCTGGTGCGCTTGATCTGCCCCCGCTGCCGCACGCCCGGCGGGTGGCCGCCCGCGGGGCGCGACGACGGAAGGCCAAGCTTCCATGGCAAGGGTTGCAGCCATTGCAACTACACCGGCTATCGCGGGCGCATCCTGGTCAGCGAAATCCTCCCGGCCAGCCCCGAACTGGCTCAGGCCATTCACCGGGCTGCCACGACCCACGAAATCGCGGAACTGGCCCAGTTGCAGGGTATGCGGCGGATACAGGACAAGGTCATGGCGCTGGTGGAAAAAGGCAAGGTCTCCTGGCGGGACGGGCAATGCGCGGAGGACGCCTCATGATAGTTCGGCCGCCACCAGGCGGGCGCATGCCAGGCCGCTTCTGATGGCGCCTTCCAGCACGGAAGGATAGCCCGTTGCCGTATAGTCTCCCGCCAGCCAGCAGCCCCGCAGGGGCGTGGCATTGCCCGGCCGCCGGGAGTCGATGCCGGCCTGGCACAGCAGGGTGGCGCGCTTCTCGCGTATCACCCGGACCGCCTCGGGCTCGGGCCAATCGGGGTTGAGCGTGGCCAGTTCCCGCGCGACATGCCCGGCCAGTTCTGCGTTGTCCAGTTGCATATGGGGGCCGTGACTGCTGATGACCACCGCCATGATGCCGGGATTGCCGGTGACGCGGCGGTCGAAGACCCATTGCGCCGTGGTGTCCAGCAGGCCGCACATGGGGCGCGCCAGGCGGACATGGGGCGGATAGCGCAGGTAGACCGTGCAGATGGGCGCGTGCCGCAACCGCGCCAGGGCATCGGCGATGGGTTTCAGCGGTCCATGGGATTCCAGCAGGCGCCGGCCAATGGTGTCCGGCGTGGCGACCACCACATGTTGGGCGGCGATGGTATCGCCATTGGCCAGGACCACGCCTGCTATTCTTTCAGAGCCCACCTGCAATGCCGTGACGCGTTGTCCCACCCGGATCTCGCCGCCATGGCGCTCGATGTAGCCGCGCGCCGGCCCGGGCAGCACGGCATCCAGGTCGGTGCGCGGGATGAGCAGGTCGGAGTCTGACCGCTGGCGCGCGAAGGTGTCCTTGATGACCGTTCTGAAAACACGGGAGGAGGCGGATTCGACGGGTGTGTTCAACATGGCCAGGCACAGGGGCTCCCACAGCTTTCTGATGATCTGCGGATTCTGGCCGTAGTGATTCAGCAATTCCGCGAGCGGCAGGTCATGGGCGGGCGCGGACCTGCCGGTCAGCCCGGACGCCAGGCGCAGGGCCTGCCAGCGCTCACTGAGGGACATCCCCGAGGCGCGGATGAGCCCCCACAGGAGGTGCAGGGGCGCGGGCAGCCGGGGCGTGGCGAGGTGGTATCCGCCTTGGTGGGGCGATTCCATCCGTAGTTCGAGGGGCAGGCGCTGGAAGACGGCGCCCTCGTCCACGCCCAGGGTCCGCAGCAGGCCGAGCATGCCGCGGTAGGCGCCGATCATCAGGTGCTGGCCGTTGTCGAGGTGCTGGCCCCATATTTCGACGCTGCGCGCCCGCCCGCCGAGTTGCGGGGCGGCCTCCAGCACCAGGACGGGTATGCCGCGCCGGGTGAGTTCAGCCGCGGCGGCGAGCCCGGCCCAGCCCCCTCCGGCGACGACCACCCGTGTCATGTGCGGGCCAGTTTGCAGCGTTGTTTTTCCTGGCGGTTGGTCCGCCACGCCAGCCACAGCTTGTGAATGGGCGTCAGGCTGATGCGGCCTTCCAGGACATCGAAGTCACGGCTGGCGATCTTGTCCAGGATGCGCCGGTAAATGGCCGCCATGATCAGGCCGCTGCGCTGGGTGAAGCGGTCCTTGGAGGGCAGGCAGGCATAGGCCTTGTCGTAGTAATCACGCGCGCGCCGCGCCTGATGCCGGAACAGGGCGCGCGTCTTGTCGCTGGCCTTGCCCTGTTGCAGATCCTCGATGGAAACGCCGTACTGGCGCAACTCCTCCAGAGGTATGTAGATGCGTCCCCGGCGGCAGTCCTCGCGCACGTCGCGCAGGATGTTGGTGAGCTGGAACGCCATGCCCAGGTGGTGGGCGTACTTCAGTGTCTGGCGGTCCTGGTAGCCGAAGATCTCCGCGGACATGATGCCCACGATGCTGGCGACCCGGTGGCAGTACAGGGACAGGTCGGTGAAGGTCTCATAGGTGGCATAGTCGAGGTCCATCTCCATGCCGTCAATGATTTCGAGAAAATGCTCCTGGGGCAGGTTGAAGGCCTCGATGGCCGGTGCCAGGGCCTTGCCGACGGGATGCTGGGGCTGGCCGTCGAACAGGCGCCCGATCTCTTCCCGCCACCACGCCAGCCTGGCGCGCGCCACGCTCTCCTCGCTGGCCTCGTCCACCACGTCGTCCACCTCGCGGCAGAAGGCATACAGGGCGGTGATGGCGCGGCGCCGCTCCGGCGGCAGAAACAGGAAGCTGTAGTAAAAGCTGGAGCCGCTACGGGCCGCCTTGTTCTGGCAATATTCTTCGGGGGTCATGGGACCTTGGATCAGGAAGAAAGGTACACGATACTAGATAGGAGGGGCAGGAGACAAGGTGAAAGGGGCAAGGTACAAGTTACAAGCTACAAGGGGAACGGAACCCGGAAGGAGGGAAGGGATCAGATTCCGGAAATGATCAGATCGATAGCATCGATGAATTCGTTCCGGTATTCGGAAATATTCGTTACCTCGCGGCCCAGCAAGTGCCGGTCAATGCCCGCAAGCTGGGGTGTGAGCGCTACATAGTCTTCGCCTTCTATTTCGATAACCGGACAGAGTCTGGTGATGACCTGGTTCTTGAATGTGGAATGCCTGCCCAGGGGAATGACGATTGTGGTTCGCATCTGGTCCAGAAGATCCGACTGAATATCGAGCAGGTAAGGAAAACTCTTGCGGGTTCTGTTGTTCTTGTTTTTATATACGGAAAACTGGCTCATTAAAAGGTTCTGATATCGTCTCCAAAGACGCCTTCTTTTTCAACGAAGCCGTTATAAGCCTGTATGGCTTTCCTGTTTTCCCTGAGCCAGAGCTCCTTCTGGCGGGTTCTCAGCCGCTCGGCAAGCGCCGTTTCAAGCGTTGCAGAAAGATTGATATTCATTTTCCGCGCTTTTGAAAGCAGGTCGCTGTTGATGGTGAGGTTGGTGGGCTTTTTGGGCGCACGGGTGTCGTAGGTTTTCATTGGCTGATTCCTTGGCGGTCTATGCGCGTATTATATGCGCATATCAAATAACGGTCAAAGACCGAACTTTCTGAAGGATGGGTTACCGGCCTCCGCTCAACGTATCAGCGCCTGCCATAGCATGCGCAGCCAGTCGCCGCGGGTGAGGCGGGGGCGGGCGTAGGGATCGGGGTGGGTTCTGAGATGCGAGACG
>WGFB01000042.1 GCA_015492435.1 Gammaproteobacteria bacterium
GACAGAAACCGTCTGTTTTCCCTTGGGCGTGTCTTCAGCCTCGAAGGAAACCGACTGTCCCTCGAGCAGAGTCTTGAATCCCTCGCCCTGAATCGAGGAAAAGTGGACAAATACGTCCTTGCCCCCATCGTCAGGCGAAATGAACCCAAAACCCTTGGCTTCGTTGAACCATTTGACCTTGCCTGTTGCCATATTGTTGCCCCCTGCTTGTGTTTCTATCTTTATTGTTGATTTTTTTCCAAAGACATCCTCCATCACGGCCTGTATCTGAGCGGACATTCCCTGTCCCGATGAGGATGTATTCGAGGTCAGGCAGAAACGGATGGCCTTACGAACCGGCAGGCAGTGTAACGCGCCGTGTTGTCACGGGCTCATCCGCGCGCCCTGCGCCTAGACTACACCAATCAATTATCCGCCGTCCAGCAAATTGGAGGCCGGTCAGAGCCGCGCGCCCTTTTCATCCAGGGCATATTTCTCCAAGTGCTGCGTGACATGCTCATAGGCCTCTTCAATGGAATCCGTCTGAAGCATGAGATTGATGTCTTCCGGGTCGATCATTCCGTATTTCGCAAAGGCGTCGAAATTGATCACCTCATTCCAGTACTCTTTCCCGAACAGGACGATGGGCAGGTGCTTGCGCATCTTGCCCGTCTGCAGCAGCGTCAATAATTCGCCCAGTTCATCCAGCGTGCCGAATCCCCCGGGAAACACCAGCACGGCCTTGGCAAGATAGGCGAACCAGAACTTGCGCATGAAAAAATAATGAAAATGAAAGGAGAGTTCCCGCGTCACGTAGCGGTTGTCGAACTCCTCCACCGGGATCGAGATGGTCAGCCCCACGTTCAGCCCCTTGGCCTCGGAGGCCCCGCGGTTGGCCGCCTCCATGATGCCCGGGCCACCTCCCGTGCACACGACGAAGCGGTGCTTGTCGCTGTTCAGTTGCTTGGACCATTCCGTAAAGCGGTAAGCGAGCGTGCGCGCCGCCTCGTAGTAGCGCGACATCTCCAGGTCTATGGTGGCGCGCTCGATGCTGCGGCCCGTCTCGCGCGCCCGGTCGAGACGCTCCTGCGCCGTTTCCCGCGACAGGGTGCGGGCGGATCCCATGAAGACGATGGTGTCATCGATGTCGTACTGGGAAAAGCGGCTGGCGGGCTCGTGATATTCCGACAGGATCCGTATGGAGCGGGCATCCCGGCCGTTCAAAAAGGCCTCGTTGCGATAGGCCTTGATGGCCTTGCCCGCTTTCCTGCCCGAGGGCGCCTCCCGGGTCTTATTCACCCGTCCTGACTCATTCATCGCACTGGTATCCCATCTGGGCCAGTCCTTCCTCAAGGTAGTCCGCCACCAGGGGGGTGGAAATCAGATATTCCGCCGTGCGGTCGTTATGCTGCTCGTGCGCGGCCTCAAGGGCGGCGTCCCACTCCTCCAGATCGTAATCTCCCCGCCCCAGCCACATCAAGGCCACCAGGATCTCCTGCTGATCCGGCTCCAGATCATCCACGGTGTTCTTGAATGCCTGGTAGGTGATATCGTCCTCGAAGGGTGTCTGCCCCTGCATGTTGCTGTCTTCTCCTGACAACCCGGCATCGTCCGGCATTCTCAGGGTGTCCTTGGCATGAAACTCGTGGGCCTGGGATATGAGCAGGCACACTATTTCCGGATTCAGTTCCAGCATGGAGATCTCCTCGCTGAGTTCTCTTCATTGTACCCGCGGCCATGGGCCACGGCCATTGCAATCAACCCGAGGTGATGAGGGCGCGGATCTCGCGCAGGATCTCCTTGACCCTCGCCGCATTGTCCGGCCCCATGCGCAACAACAGCTTCTGCCCGGCAGGCAGGGCCTCCAGTTCCGGGTCGGCGAACTGATAGTAGACACTGGGCTGCTTGAGGGGAATGGGGTCCCGGATCTCCGGAGTCGCCAGCAGGTCGTCGATGGCCTCGATCATGCGATCATTGAAATACTGGCCAGGATAGCCCAGTTCCTCATAGGCCTCCTGAAACAGGGGATAGAAATGCACGTAGAGGGCCGCGATATCGCGGCTCTCCAGGGCGGCAAGCAGGTCGATGAAGGGGGTATAGCGGGCGAAATTGGCGCTGTCCAGAACGATATTGTCCTGTTCCTCGCGCACCTTGAAGGTTCCCGCCGGTTTCTGCACGGGGAGGTATTGCTGAGGAATGCGCCTGCCGGGCAGATTGTCCATGGTCACCACGAATTTGCGCACGAGATTGCGCGGCGCCAGGTAGGCGCCCAGGTCCAACTGCCCCGCCAGTTGCCCCAGAATGCCCTGCAGGGCGCTGTCGCTGTCATCCAGCGTGGGAAGGGGCCCGAAATCCCTGGCCGGCGCGTCTTCCTGCTCCGCTTCCCGGGCCTCTACGCGGGGACCGGGCAGGGGATGGGAAACGGCGGGTTCGCCGCCTGCAAGCTCCACGGTGGCCACCTCGTCCGGAGTGGCCGGCAGCCGGATCTCCGGGACGGCCCACCACCAGTACGCGGCGGCGGCAAGGATCAGCCCGCCCAGCAGGGGGACCAGCCAGCGTGGAACACCACCCGCGGCCGCATCCTCCGCTTCTTCCTCACGCGGATCCGCGTAGTCCGGCCTGATCCTGTAGTGATGGTCATGCTGCATCTTCAACCCCCATGCTTCAATCCAAGAAAATCGAGACACTCTGGTTCCAGCATGTCCGCGCAGCGCCGCAGTATCTGCTGCTCCTGCTCCGGCGTCAGCAGGTGCCGTTCCTTGCCCACCTGCCCCTTGCGGATGAACCCCCCGGGCTTGAACAATTCCCCGCCCCAGTCGCTGACACGGGTGAAACGGCCGGCATTCCGCTTCATCCAGGCGAAGGAGCAATGCTCCAGAACGCGCGCGCGCTGCACGGTTGTCAGGCGCGCGCCGAGAAAGGCCGCAACGCGGTCGATGGCCGTTTCCAGATCTGCCTTCATGTCCTCATAGCGCAGCCATAACACATTGGGCGCATGACGGTGAGGCCACCACCCCTGCACGTTGCGGAACCAGGCCCCATGAGCCATCCATTTCGCAAAAAAGACATCGAACGAGGATGGGGCCCTGATACCGGCTTTCGCCCTGCCTTCCTCCGTCATATCCATTATATGGTGATAGAAACTGATGCAGCAATCCCGGGGATCTCGCGATGTGAGCACGATCCGTACCTTGCCGCTTCCCGGCGTCTGCTCGAAAGTGCAGTGGGTCTTGAAGATGCGCGGATTTTCCATCGCCTCATATTCCCGCAGAGTGTCCTCCCGGCTCTGGTGCTTTCTCGGGCACTCCAGCCATGGCACGACATCGTAGATGGAGCTGAAGCCGTCATCACCGCCACTGACAATCTGATAGAGTATCTGCTGCATCCAGGTCGTGCCCGCCTTGGGCGCCGTGACGATCAGGATGTCGCTGGGGCGCGGGCGGAAACGGGCCAGCAGCCAGGGGTCATGGGTGCGCGACGGCGCGCCCCAGCGGGGATCGGGCGCCTGCTCCTCAACCATGCCGGCCCAGCACCGCTTCCGGGCGCTCCAGATTCCGCGCCAGCAGGCCCATGGCGAGAGGCCCATCGGCTTCCATGGGGATGCGAACACGATGCCCGCCCCCGGGCGCCTCGCTGATGGCCCGGCCATGCCTGTCTTCCATCCGCCGCAGAACAAAGGCATGATTACCAGAGGGCAAAATCAGTTCCAGGCGGTCACCCACCAGAAACTTGTTCTTCACCTCCACTTCCACCATGCCATCCTCCCCTCGTTCGCCCCGGATCTCGCCCACGAACTGCTGCACAACCCCTTCCGACTTGCCCCGCGCATAGTTCTGGTAAGCGGCGGGGGGATGGCGCTGGAAGAAACCGCTGGTATAGCCCCGGTTGGAGAGATTCTCCAACTGGGACAACAGGCGCCAGTCAAAGGGGCGGCCCGCCGCGGCATCGTCGATGGCCTGGCGATATACCTGGGTGACGCGCGCCACGTAATAATGGGACTTGGTGCGCCCCTCTATCTTGAGGCTGTCCACACCCATGTCCACCAGTCTGCCGACATATTCCACGGCGCGCAGATCCTTGGAGTTGAGGATATAGGTTCCATGTTCGTCTTCCTCCACGGGCATCATCTCCCCCGGGCGGGTGCGTTCCTCCAGCAGAAACACGGGAGCCTCGTGTTCCTTACGCACCGTATCCCCGCAGCCGTCCTCGCGGCCCGGATGGAGATCGTACTGCCAGCGGCAGGCATTGGTGCACGTCCCCTGATTGGGATCGCGGTGATTGAAATAGCCCGACAGCAGGCAGCGCCCGGAATAGGCGATGCACAGCGCCCCATGCACGAAGACCTCCAGCTCCATGCCCGGGCAGAGCTGGCGGATCTCTCCCACCTGCTCCAGGGACAGTTCACGGGAGAGGATGACCCGTTTCAGCCCCGCCTGCTCCCAGAAACGCACCCCGGCGTAGTTCATGGTATTGGCCTGCACCGACAGATGAATGGGCATGTGGGGCCAGCGCTCACGCACCATGAGGATGAGGCCGGGATCCGCCATGATGAGCGCGTCGGGCCCCATGGCGATCACCTCGGCGATATCGTCCATGAAAGTGCGGACCTTGCTGTTATGAGGCAGGATATTGCAGGCGAGATAAAACCGCCGTCCCGCCGCATGGGCCCTTTCGATGCCGGCCGCCAGGTTCTCCAGGCGATGGAAATTGTTGTTGCGCACACGCAGGCTGTAGCGCGGCATACCGGCATACACGGCGTCGGCGCCATAGGCCAGGGCGTAACCGAGGTTGTTCAGCGTGCCGGCGGGGGCGAGGAGTTCGGGTATTTTCTTTGGCATGGGATTCTCGGAAACGGCGCAGCCGTCAAGAAGACGGCCACTCCAATGCAAGCATGGATTCCGGGGCCGATTCTAGCATATCAGGCATGCGGAATATCCCCCCTGCGGGAGAGGCGTCCATGGCCCATTGGGGCGCGCGCCCGAGTGCGAGAAAAAAACGGTAATCCTCCAGGATCCTGCCGTGATCGAATGCCAGTGGGACGGTAATGGCTTGCGGATCGGCCACGCAGGCCCGGCAGGCATCCGACCGGGCCCGGGGCTCGCCGCGGGCGGAGGCCACGTAGACGACACTGGCCGTGTGACCGCGCGGATCCCGGCGCGGATCCGAGTAACAGCCCAGCAGGGCCCTGAGCCTGATTTCCAGCCCCGTCTCCTCCAGGGCCTCGCGCGCCGCCGCCGTTTCCACCGTCTCCCCAGGGTCCACAAAGCCACCGGGCAGGGCCCAGCCATGAGGCGGGTTCTTTCTCTCTATGAGCACGATACCGGCCCGTGGAGGGGGCAGCTCGATAATGATATCCACAGTCAGCAGCGGTGTTTCAGGCCTGGGCACCCCCTTGTCTCCTCCTCTGTATCGAAACAGTCGGCGGTCCTCCCGCCCTCTCGCATATCCTACAGAAACCTCCAAGTTATTTATATAAAATGCCGCTATATATTTTGCACTGGCGCTGACAATTCGCTATGGTAGTCTTTCAATCCTGGAGCAGCAAACCGCAGCAGTACACAGCCACGACATGGAAGCCAGAATCAAGAACCAGAAACCCGCCTCCGAGCTGCTGCGCCTGGCCCTGCCCCTCATGATGCAGAACGGCGTTGCGCCGACTCCGCGCAATTACTCGGTCTGGTACGAGTACGTCTCTGGCAACAATGAGGCCCTGGTCAAGGCTGTCGATGCCCTCATTCAGGAACAGGGCCTGTTCTCGGACGAACTCAACGCGGAACTGTACGACACCTACATCGCCAGCGATCAGGAAAGGGAAATCGAACATCTGCGCGCCGAGCTGCAGAAAATGATCCACGAATCGGAGGAACACATCTCCGGCGCCACGGACGAGGCCTCGCGCTACCAGAGCCGGCTGGAGAACCACGCGGCCCATCTCAACCGCGGCCTGAACAGTGAAAAGCTGCTGAAGGTCATCGATGCCCTCAGCAGTGAAACCCGCGAGATGGTGGAGAACAACTCAAACCTCCAGGCCAAGCTCAACAACATGACCCTGGAACTCGCCAATCTCCGCCTGCAACTGGAAATGGTTCAGTCGGAACTCATGATCGACGGCCTGACCGGACTGATCAACCGCAAGAGCTTCGACCGCATGCTCCTGGAAGCCGCCAGGGAATGCCAGAAAAGCCGGGCCAACCTGTGCCTGATGATGATCGACGTGGATCACTTCAAGCGCATCAACGACAATTACGGACATGTAGTGGGCGACGAGGTTCTGCGTTTCATCGCCTTGAAGATGAGGGAAATCATCAAGGGACGGGACATCGTCTCGCGTTACGGCGGCGAGGAATTCGCCATCATACTCCCCGACACGCCCTTCACCGGCGCCCTGCACCTCGCAGAGGAATTACGCAAGACCATCGCCGCCTCCAAGCTCAAGCGTAAATCCAGCCAGCAGACACTGGACAGCATCACTATCTCCATCGGGGTTGCCTGGTACCGGGCGGGCGAACCCCTGGAAGAACTCGTGCACCGCGCGGACAGGGCCCTGTATCACGCCAAGCACAGCGGCAGGAACAAGGTCATCGACGGCGAGAAACTCTGATCCCCCATTTCCCTGATCAGTGAAATGCCCGACGCAGGCCGGGCGCGGCGCGGCCCAGTATAGCCCGGCATGGTATGAGGGGGAGGGGCGTTCCCCGGCGAAATGATTTCCCCGTCCCGGGCCGTGAAGGCCCATCACCAGGCCCTTTGCCCCGCGCATGCCCGGTGGGCTAAACTGCCTCCATGCCTGCCCTCTTGCTTGGAGCCCTCCTATTCCTCTGCGCCGCCTCACCCGTCCTGAGCGGTGAAATACTGACCGTCGGCGGCTTCTCTTCCGCAAGCCCGGGAACCACCCTTCCAGAGCACTGGGAACCCCTGCTTTTCGAGAAAATCCCGGCACACACCCGCTATACCCTCGTTAAGGATGAAGGTATCACCGTCGTCAAGGCGGAAAGCCGGGCGGCCGCCTCGGGCCTGATTCGCAGGATCCTTATCGATCCCGGGAAATATCCCGTCATCCGGTGGCGCTGGAAAATCTCCAACGTCATCAACGGAAGCGACCCGCGCCGCAAGGTGGGAGACGACTATCCCGCGCGCCTGTATATCACCTTTGCCTATGATCCGGCGCGCCTGGATTTCCTTGAGCGCCTCAAATTCCAGGCCGCCCGCGCGCTCTATGGCAACATCCCGGGCGCTGCGATAAACTATATCTGGGCCACGGAAACGCCCGTGGGAACCTGGACCGACAATGCCTATACCGCCTATACCCGGATGTACGTCGTGGAATCGGGCCGCGGGCGGATCGGGGAATGGATCGTGGAGGAACGCAACATTCTCCAGGACTATATCCAGGCCTTCGGCAGGCGACCGCCCTTGATCAATGGGGTGGCCATCATGACGGACACGGACAACACGGGCGAACAGGCAACCGCCTATTACGGGGACATTGTATTCATGCAATCCACGCGCGGCGCCGACTGACGGCGGCGCCTTCATTCAAACCTGGATCCGTGGGTTCAGGTCAAAGGCAGCGGGACTCACATGGACTTTCATCGCGAACAGGATACCCAGCACTACGGAATCCACGCCTACGCCAAGGGGGAGATCACCGTCACCATACCCAGCGCCCTGGAGCCCGGTCCGAAGCCGGACAACAGCGGAAATGTCGAACAGCTGCACTTGCCCATACGCCGGGAGATCCTGCGCCGCAGCCTGGTCATCATGCCCAGCGCCTTGATCCGGGACTGGGAGCCCCAATCCTTCGAGTCCCTGGCCGTGGATCACTTCCAGGCCCTGGCAGAACTGGACATCGAGTTGATCCTGTTCGGCAGCGGCGGCGCCCTGCGCTGGCCCTCCCGGGAGCTGCTGTCTCCGCTCATGGAAAAAGGCATCGGCATCGAGGTCATGGACACGGGCGCCGCGTGCCGCACCTATAACATACTCCAGGCGGACCAGCGGCGCTTCGCCGCCGCCCTGCTGATGATTGACTGAGCGGGCGATTACAGCTCCCACTCCAGCAGGCTCTTGATCACCACGTCGTCGCTGGCCTTCGTCAGCCCCAAAGCGGCGCCCACGTTCCATTTCAGCGCCTTGCTGATCTTGTAGGTCAGGGCCGGAACGATATAGTGCTTCTGCTTTCTGGGCGTCTTGAAATTCACCAGTTCGCCCATTGCCCCATAGAGTTCCAACCCCCATTTGAAACGGTCCGTCAGCGGCCCGTACAGGCTGGCGCCATACTCGAATTCCAGGCCTTCCTGCACATCGGGACCGCTGAGCACCTTCTCCAGCCTGGGATTGAGGCGCAGGGTCTTGCCGCCAATGTCTTTCTCCAGAATCAACCGTCCCTCGATTGCTTCCTTGCCCATGCCCAGGTAACTCGGGTCGGGCAGGTAATACTCCACATAGACGGCCGTGTCGAAGAAACGCGCGCCCGGCTCTCCGAAACGGTAGCGGGCGGTGATGATGCGCGTCTGCACGTATTTGAAGTCCTCTCCCGAGGGCTTCTCGAAATCCACGTAGGCGGCCAACATGAAACGGTCCGTGATCCCGTATTCTATCTCCAGGGTGTGGGCCCATAAGCCCTGGCGGCCGACGTTGGGCGTTCCAAAGTAGTACATTTTGTTATCGGACTTCCATACATAGTCGGTCCAGTACACCAGTTCGATTTCACCCGGATCCAGGGTGCCGTAGCCATAGACCTTGAAGTGCCGCGCCAGGGCGGGCTGTGCAACCAGCGCCAGCAACATCAACGGAAGCATGTAACGGACCATTCTCATTATGATTTCCTCCTCCCGGTCATTTTTGAATGTTTTGCATCAGAGCGGCGCGGACGCGGATCCGGATGCATGTCACTTCACGACTTTCCCGCCGGCAGAAAAGACAAGGGATCGACCGGCTTGCCATCGGCCCTGATCTCGAAGTGTAGCATGACCCGGTCCGCGCCGGTGCCGGAACGCCCCATCTCGGCAATCTTCTGCCCCTTCTCCACCACGGCGCCCTCCGCCACCAGCAGCTTGCGGTTATGGGCATAGGCGCTCAGATAGCGGGCATTGTGCTTGATGATGATCAGATTGCCATAATGCCGCAGGCCGGAACCACTGTAGACCACGCGCCCGAAGGCCGCCGCCCTGACAGGCGATCCCGCCCGGCCCTCGATATCGATCCCCTGCTTGCCCGTCTCCCCGGCGGAAAAAGTCCTGATGACCTTGCCGCGCGCCGGCCAGGCCCAGCTCAGCTTGCGGTTGGGTATTTCCTCCTCGGGCCTCGGCTGCGGCGGCCGGCTGGCAGTCCGCGGGCTGGCCGCGGCGGAGGCCGCCGCAGCGGGTGGCTGGGCATTCCCGGGCTGCTGCCTTGGGCGCGGCGCAGCCTGGCGCGCAACAGGCTTGCCGGCCTCGCCTGAGGAGCGGCCCCCAGGGGGAGTCAGGCGCAGGCGCTGGCCCTCGTGAATGATATAGGGAGGCTGAATGCCGTTCCACCGGGCAAGCTCCCTGTAGTCCGCGCCATAGCGCCAACTGATGGAATACAGCGTTTCACCCTTCTTTACCTCGTGATAACCGAGCGTGCCGCACGCAGCAAGGAACAGCGCCCCGGCGGCAGCCCCCAGGGCCCTGTTCAATGACCTTGCCCATCCCGACCCGCTCATTGTGGATCACCGCAGGAAAAGATACGCGATCACCAGGACGGCGATCAACAACCAGCCGATCCTGTCGATGTAGCGGCGCAGAAAGCGGTCCATGGGCGCCCCGCCCCAGTACATCAAAGCGGCCACCAGGAAGAAGCGCGCCCCCCGCCCCAGCACGGATGCGATCACGAAGGGCAGGAACATCATGGACACGGCGCCCGCGGAGATGGTGAAAACCTTATAGGGAATGGGTGAGAAACCCGCTATGAACACCACCCACACGCCCCAGCGCGCGAACCAGTCGCTGGCGGTCAGATAGGCCTCCCAGTACCCCAGGCGGTGCAACAGCGGCTCCACGGCCTCGAATGCCAGCAGGCCGATAAAATAACCCGCCACCCCGCCGGCGACCGAAGCGAGGGTGGTGACGGCGGCATAGAACCAGGCCCGGCGGCGCCTGGCCAGTGCCATGGGGGCCAGCATCACATCCGGCGGGACAGGGAAAAAAGAGGATTCCGCAAAGCTCAGGAGGCCGAGATACCATACGGCATGGCGATGGGCGGCCCATGCAAGCGCCTTGTCATAGAGAGAGGCAAACATGCCCTAACTGTCTCCCGCCAGCATGGGTACGAAGCTGACGGGTTCGAGTATCTCCTGCTCGTAGGCCTCGTGGGTGCGGGTGATCAGCAACAGCTTTTGCAGGCCTTCACCGCCAACGGGAATGATCAGGCGCCCGTCCAGCGCCAGTTGCTCCAGCAACGACTGGGGAATCTGGTGAGGCGCCGCCGTGGCGATGATACCGTCGAAGGGCGCCTGCTCCGGCCAGCCCATCTTGCCGTCGCAGTGCCGCAGGCGGACATTGCCAATCCCCAGCTCGCGGAAACGCCGCCTGGCCCTGCGTGACAGGCTCCCGATGCGCTCCACCGTATAGACCTCGGGCACCAGGCACGCCAGGATAGCGGCCTGGTAACCCGACCCGGTGCCGATCTCCAGCACCCGCCGCAGGGGGCCGTCGCGCAACAAGGCCTCCGTCATGCGCGCCACGATATAGGGCTGGGACAAGGTCTGGCCAAAGCCGATGGGCAGGGCCGTGTCTTCATAGGCGCGGCTGGCAAGGGCCTCGTCCACGAAAATATGGCGCGGGATTTCGCGCATGGCGTCCAGCACGGCCTGGTTGCGTATGCCCTCACCGGCCAGGCGCTGCACCAGGCGGTTGCGGGTGCGCTGCGAGGTCATGCCGATGCCCTTGAGGCGCGCTTTCATCATGGCGCCATGCCCTTGATCCATTCCTCCATCATGCCGAGCGCGGAATGCCTCGTCAGATCCACCTGCAGGGGCGTCACGGAAGCAAAGCGGTTGCGGACGGCATGAAAGTCGGTCCCTTCCCCCGCATCCTGTTCCGGACCCGAGGGGCCCACCCAATAGATGGGCTTGCCTCTCGGATCCATCATGCGTATCACGGGCTCTGCCTTGTGACGGTGGCCAAGACGGGTGACGCGCAATCCCGCCAGCCGCTCCCAGGGCACATCGGGCACATTGACATTGAGAATGATATCAGGGGGCAGCGGCTCGCTTTGCAAATGGGCCAGCATTTTCTCCACCACCCGGGCGGCCGTCTCGAAGTGCTGGCATTCCTGACCCGCCAATGAGACGGCCATGGCGGGAAAACCGAGAAAGCGTCCTTCCATGGCGGCCGCCACGGTGCCCGAATACAGCACGTCGTCTCCCAGATTGGCGCCCGCGTTGATGCCCGAAACCACCATGTCCGGCTCCTCCTCCAGCAGGCCGGTAATGGCCAGGTGCACGCAATCCGTGGGCGTGCCGTTGACGCGGATGAAGCCGTTGTCCAGTTCGCTGATGCGGATGGGATTCTCCAGGGTCAGGGAATTGCTCGCGCCGCTGCGGTCGCGGTCGGGCACGACCACGCTGATGCGGGCATGACGGCTCAGGGTGGAAGCAAGACAGGCAAGACCCGGCGCCCGGTAGCCGTCGTCATTGCTGATGAGAATGCGCATGCCCGTCGTTTCCGCGTTCACAGGGTATCAAGGATCAGGCGAGATTATACTACCTCGTACTCTTTCAAGGTAATATGACCTTGAAAGAGCCCGAGGCTTCCCGGTTCATATCGGAACCTCGCGCCACCGGAGATTTTCCGGCCGGCCCGGTACCGGCCCTTGTTCCGCGGCTCTCAGATGACGGTGGCGCACAAGGCAATCAGTGAACCGGGGAAAATGCCCAGTGCCAGCACCACCAGGGCATTGGCGCTGATCACCGCGCGCATGTCGAAATCCGAGGCCAGGGGCGCCTTGTCCTCGGGCTTCTCGAAATACATGAACTTGACGATGCGCAGGTAGTAGAAGGCACCCACCACGGCGAACAGCACGCCGAACACGGCCAGCCAGACCAGACCCACGTCGACGACAGCGCTGAGAACGGCCAGCTTGGCGTAGAAACCCACGGTGGGCGGCACGCCCGCCATGGAGAACATCAGTATCAGCATCATGAAGGCGAACCAGGGACTGCGCTCGTTGAGTCCCTTGAAGTCGGCGATATTATCCGCCTCGAAGCCCGCGCGGCTGAGGAGTATCACCATGCCAAAGGCGCCCAGGGACATGAGGGCGTATACCAGCACATAGAACATGGCGGCGGAATAGCCCTCGTCCGTGCCCGCCAGGACGCCGAGAAACAGGAAACCCACGTGGGATATGGTCGAATAGGCCAGCATGCGCTTGATATTCCCCTGGGCGATGGCGACCACGTTACCCACGGCGATGGACAGGGCGGCAAGAATGACCAGGATATCCTGCCATTGCGTCAGCAGGCCGCCCAGCCCGTCGGTCAGCAGGCGCATGACCATGGCGAAAGCGGCAATCTTGGGCGCGGTGCTGATGAACAGGGTGATGGCGGTGGGCGCGCCATGGTACACGTCCGGGATCCACATGTGGAACGGCACCGCGCCCAGCTTGAAGGCCAGCGCCACGATGATGAATACCAGTCCCAGCAGCAACACCATGTCATCACTGCTGCTGTTCTGGATATAGGCGGCAATCTCGGCGATATCCAGGCTGCCTGTCGCGCCGTAGATGAGCGACATGCCATAGAGCAACATGCCGGATGCAATGGCGCCCAGAATGAAATACTTCATGGCGGCTTCCGAGGACGGCATGGAATCACGGTGCATGGCCACCATGGCGTACATGGAGAGAGACAGCAGTTCAAGCCCCAGGTAGAGGGTGAGCATGTTGTAACCGGACACCAGAACCATCATGCCGAGCACCGCGAACAGTCCCAGCACGAAAAACTCGCCCTTGAACAACTTGCGCGCGATCAGATACTCGCGGGAATACAGGAACACCACGGCCGTGATGAGGTAGATGAACACCTTGAGCACATCGGCAAGGCTGTCGCTGATGAAGGTGCCGCTGAAGGTCACCTGCGGCGCCGCGCTGTGCAGGCTGACCGTCAGCACCGCGGCGCCCAGCAGGGTCGTCTGGGACAGCAGATAGGTAATGACCCGATTCTTCTCCGTCAGGAACAGGTCCACGATGAGGACGGCGCAGGCCATGGCGAGCACGAAAATCTCGGGCGCGGCCGGCGCAAAATCTGGAATCTCGAAATTCATAGTCAGTCTGTTGTGTCTTGTTGTTTCTGTCCCGTCATCAGATTCACCCGCTCATCACAGCTTGGACGTCACCACCTGTTCCAGCAGGTGGCTCACCGAGGCATGCATGACTTCCACCAGGGGATCGGGCCAGATCCCCAGCAGGAGAACCGCCGCCGCCAGGGTGCCCAGCACCACCGTCTCGCGGAAATTGAGATCCTGCAATTGGGCCACCTTGTCACTGGCCACCTTGCCGAAGACCACCCGCTTCACCATCCACAGCGTGTAGGCGGCCCCAAGGATCAGGGTCAGCCCCGCGAAGAAGGCATACCAGAAATTGGCCTGGAAGGCGCTCAGAATCACCATGAATTCGCCCACGAACCCCGAAGTGCCTGGCAGGCCGGTGTTGGCCAGGGCAAACAGCACCAGGAAGGAAGCGAAGATGGGCATGGTATTGACCACGCCACCGTAGTCGCTGATGAGCCGGCTGTGCATGCGGTCGTACATGACACCCACGCACAGGAACATGGCGCCCGAGATAAATCCATGGGAGATCATCTGCACCAGGGCCCCTTCGATACCGAGGGCCGCGCCCTTGACCCCGCCCGTGGAAGCGAAAATGGAGAACACCGTGAAGAATCCCAGGGTCACGAAGCCCATGTGAGAAATGGACGAATAGGCGATGAGCTTCTTCATGTCGTCCTGCACCAGGGCCACCAGGGCGATGTAGACTATGGCGATCAGGGAAAGCCCGATGATCAGCCCGTCCAGTTCGGCGCTGGCATCGGGGGTGATGGGCAGCATGAAGCGCACGAAACCGTAGGCGCCCATCTTGAGCATGATGGCCGCCAGGATCACGGATCCGCCGGTGGGCGCCTCGACGTGTGCGTCGGGCAACCAGGTATGCACCGGCCACATGGGGATCTTCACCGCGAAGGCGATGAGGAAGGCCAGGAAGATCAGGATCTGCGCCGTCATGCCGATCTTGAGGGAATGGAAGTCCAGGATGGCGAAGCTCTCCGCCTGGAAGAACAGGTAGATGAGCGCCACGAGCAACAGGACCGATCCCAGAAAGGTATACAGGAAGAACTTGAAGGCCGCATAGACCCGGCGCGGCCCGCCCCAGATTCCGATGATGAGGAACATGGGAATGAGCATGGCCTCCCAGAAGACATAGAACAGGATGCCGTCGAGGGCGGCGAAGACGCCGTTCATGGCCCCTTCCATCAGCAGGAATGCGGCCATGTACTGGGCCACCTTATGCTTGATGGAGCCCCAGCTGGCGATCACCACCAGCACCGTTGTAAAGGTGGTCAGCAACAGCAGAGGCATGGAAATGCCGTCCACGCCCAGGTGGTAGTTGATATTGAACGTGGGAATCCAGGAGGCCTTCTCCACGAACTGCATGTGATGGGTGGTGGTATCAAAGCCGGTGTACAGCAACAGGGACAACAGGAACGTCACCCCCGAGAAGGAAAGGGCCGTCCAGCGCACGACATTGTCATCCTTGGCGCGGCTGACGGCGAGCGCAACCAGGCCTCCGATGATGGGTAGCCAAATAACCAGGCTCAAAAGCGGTAATCCAGAAAACATTCAGTCTGCCTTATTTTTATCTGTTCTCGTGCCGTCGGCCATGCACGCTAGAAAATCACAAACACGGTAATCAACACCAACAGGCCGATGATCATGGCGAACGCATAGTGGTACAGGAAGCCTGACTGCAAATACCTCATGACCACGGCCAGGCGGCCGATGCCCCGCGCGGTGCCATTGACCATGAAACCATCGATGGCCGCCTGGTCGCCCGCCTTCCAGAACAGGCGCCCGACCTTGCGGCTGCCGCCGGCGAAGAAGCGGTCGTTGAAATCGTCGATACCATAGTTGTTGGCAAGAATCCTGTAGACGGTCTGAAAGCGTTCCCTGACCTGCGCGGGGAATCCGGGATTGACCATGTAGGCATACCACGCGGTGCCGATGCCCGCCAGGGCCAGCCAGAATGGCAGGCTCATCATGCCATGCAGAATGAAGCCCATCACACCCGTGTAGCCCTCACCCAGCTTGGCCAGGGTGTCATGCGCGGCATCCACCACGATGGATTCGCCGAAATAGCCACCGAAGAGCATGGGCCCCACCGTCAACGCGCCGATGCCCAGGGCCGGTATGGCCAGCAGGATCAGGGGCCAGGTCACCACGCCGGGCGATTCCTTCAGGTGGGAGCGCGTCTCCTCGTCCATGCGCTCCTTGCCGTGGAAGACGATGAAGAACAGGCGGAAGGAATACAGCGCCGTCACGAACACGCCCAGCAGCACGGCTAGATAGGCAAAACCCGATCCTGGCAGCGAGGAAACCTTGACCGCCTCGATGATGGCGTCCTTGGAGAAGAAACCCGAGAATCCCGGGAAGCCGATCAGCGCCAGGGTGCCGATCATGGACGACCAATAGGTGATGGGCATGTATTTTTTCAACCCGCCCATCTCGCGGATATCCTGGCGGTGATGCATGGCAATGATCACCGAGCCCGCCGCCAGGAACAACAGGGCCTTGTAAAAGGCGTGGGTCATGAGATGGAAGATGGCGCCCGCATAGGCGGAAGCCCCCAGGGCGACGGTCATGTAACCGAGCTGCGACAGCGTCGAATAGGCGATCACGCGTTTGATGTCGTTCTGCACCAGCCCCAGCAAGCCCATGAACAGGGCGGTGACGGCGCCGATGACGAGAATGAAGCTGAGGGCCGTCTCCGTCAGTTCGTAGATGGGCGACATGCGGGCCACCATGAAAATACCGGCCGTGACCATGGTGGCGGCGTGGATCAGGGCGGAAATGGGTGTCGGGCCTTCCATGGAATCCGGCAGCCACACATGCAAGGGCACCTGCGCCGACTTGCCCATCGCGCCGATGAACAGCAGGATGCCGATGACCGTCAGCAGCGACCATTCCACGCCGGGAAAGAGCTGGATGGTAACGCCGCTCATGCCCTGGGCGGCGGCGAACACCTCCACGTAATCAAGGCTGTTGAAATACATGTAAATGGCGGCGATGCCGAGGAGGAAGCCGAAATCACCCACGCGGTTGACCAGAAAGGCCTTGAGATTGGCGTAAATGGCCGTCTCGCGCTTGAACCAGAAACCGATGAGCAGGTAGGAGACCAGCCCCACGGCTTCCCAGCCGAAGAACAACTGGAGAAAGTTGTTGGACATGACCAGCATCAGCATGGAAAAGGTGAACAGCGCGATATAGGCGAAGAAGCGCTGATAACCCGGGTCGTCCTTCATGTAGCCGATGGTATAGATATGCACCATCAAGGAAACGAAGGTGACCACCATCATCATCAGGGTGGTCAATCTGTCGATCAGGAAACCGATTTCCAGGGTCAGGCCGTCGCTGACCAGCCAGGTATAGACGGCGCCGTTGAAGGCCGGATTGCCGTCGATGACGATGTGCTTGAAAGCCACCAGGGACAACAGGAAGGAGATCGCCACGCCGGCGATGGTGACGCTATGGGCGCCCGCGCGGCCGATCTTCCTGCCGAACAGGCCCGCCACGATGGCGCCCACCAGGGGCGCCAGAGCGATTGTCAGATAGATACTCTTCATGTTTGGATCTGCCCTGTTATCCTTTTTTATCCCTTTAACGATTCCATGTGATCGACGTTGATGGTGCGGCGGTTACGGAAGAACACAATCAGGATCGCCAGTCCGATGGCGGCCTCGGCGGCGGCCACGGTGAGTATGAAGAAGACGAAGATCTGACCCGCCGTATCCCCCAGGTAGTGGGAAAAGGCGACAAAGTTGATGTTCACGGCCAGCAGCATGAGTTCGATGGCCATCAGCAGGATGATGAGATTCTTGCGGTTGAGGAAAATACCCGCCAGGCTGATGCAGAACAGGATCGCCCCGAGAATCAGAAAATCGGATAGTGCAATCATCGTCGTCTATTGCTCCTTGTTCTCACCTTTCTCGGCTTCCATCTTCACCATGCGCACCCTGTCGTCACGGCGCACCAGCACCTGCTCGGCCGGATTCTGGTACTTGGCCTGCGGACGCCTGCGCATGGTGAGGGTGATGGCCGCCACGATGGCCACCAGGAGAATCACCGCCGCGATTTCGAAGGGATAGGCGTAGACCGTGTAGAGTATGGCCCCCAGTTCTTCCGTATTGCTGTAATCGGCGCCATGGCGTGGCGGCGCCGGCATCTGCTCCAGCCCGAAATTCCCCGGGCCCACCACCACCGCCATCTCCAGCAGCACGATGACCGCCACCGCCACGCCGACGGGCAGGTAGCGTATGAAGCCCTCGCGCAGGGGCGTCAGGTTGATATCCAGCATCATCACCACGAACAGGAACAGCACCATGACGGCGCCCACGTAGACCAGCACCAGGACAATGGCGAGGAATTCCGCCTCCAGCAGCAGCCAGATGGCGGCGCTGGTAAAAAAGGCCAGGATCAGGAACAGGGCGGCATGCACCGGGTTGCGCACCACAACGACCAGCGCCGCGGCCGTCACCAGCACGGCGGAGAAGATATAAAACAGGACAGGTTCGATACTCATTTATCAGTTCTACCGGTAGTTGCTCAGCGGTAAGGCGCATCCGCCGCGCGGTCCGCCGCTATCGTTTCCTCGTTCTGGTCCCCGATTTCCAGCAGCATCTCCTTGGTCAGGATGTTCTCGCCGCGGTTTTCAAAGTGATATTCATAGATGCGTGTCTCCACGATGGCGTCCACCGGGCAGGCCTCCTCGCAGAAACCACAATAGATGCACTTGAACAGGTCGATGTCATAGCGCGTGGTGCGCCGTGAGCCGTCCTCGCGGGGCTCGGCCTCGATGGTGATGGCCAGCGCCGGACACACGGCCTCGCACAGCTTGCAGGCGATGCAGCGCTCCTCGCCATTGGGATAGCGGCGCAGGGCATGCTTGCCCCGGAAGCGCGGTGACTGCGGGGTCTTCTCCTCTGGATACTGGACGGTGATCTTTCTGGAGAGAAAATACTTGCCCGTCAGCCACAGCCCGCGGCACAGTTCCGTCAGCAGAAAACTTTTGAATATATGTTGTATATTGCTCATAGCCTTACACTAATCGAACCAGGGTCCCAGTTCGCCGAGGATGGCGACGCCGGTCACCAGGATCCACACGATGGTGAGCGGAATAAAGACCTTCCATCCCAGACGCATGATCTGGTCGTAACGGTAACGCGGGAAGGTCGCCCTGAACCACAGGAACAGAAACAGGAATACCGCCATCTTGCCCAGCAGCCAGGCGATGCCCGGCACCCAGGCGAAGGTGCTCTCCAGGAAAGTGCCCTGGAAGGGCGACAGCCAGCCGCCGAGAAACATGACCGAGGTCAACGCGGCGATCAAAATCATGTTGGCGTACTCGGCCAGGAAGAACAGCGCAAAGGCCATGCCCGAGTATTCGACGTGGAAGCCGGCGACGATCTCGGACTCCCCTTCCGCCACGTCGAAGGGCGCGCGGTTGGTCTCCGCCACGCCGGACAGGAAATACACCACGAACATGGGCAGCAGGGGCAGCCAGAACCAGTGGATCAGGCTCCCTTCCTGGGCGCGCACGATATCGCCCAGATTGAGGCTGCCGGCCGCCATGAGCACCACCACCAGAGCGAAGCCCATGGCGATTTCATATGCGACCACCTGAGCCGCGGAGCGCAGCGCGCCCAGCAGGGCGTATTTTGAATTGGACGCCCAGCCCGCGATGATGATGCCGTAGACGCTGAGGGATGTAAGGGCCAGGATATAGAGCAGTCCGGCATTGATGTCCGCCAGCACCATGCCGTCGTCGAAGGGCATCACGGCCCACGCCGCCAGCGCGGGCGCCAGGGCCAGCAGCGGCGCGACGAGAAACAGGAAGCGGTTGGCCCTGGAGGGAACGATCACCTCCTTGAAGACCAGCTTGATGCCATCGGCAATGGGTTGCAGGAGCCCCCTGGGACCCACCCGGTTGGGACCGATGCGCACCTGGACATATCCGATGACCTTGCGCTCCGCCAGGGTCAGGTAGGCGACCGACAGCATGATGGGCACCACGATGGCCACGATCTTGAGGATGATCACCAGAAGCGTCTGTATGTCTTCGGGTATGCTATTCCAGATTGCCAGCAATATGTCCATGTTCGCCTGTCGTGTTCTCAGATCTTCGTGACTTCAATGGGCGAGGCATGGCCGCCCAGCCCCTCGCTGCCCGCAACACCGAGGGGGATATAAACACATCCGTCCGGCACGGCCTCGTTCACCGCGACAACCAGCGCCGCCTCGCACCCGCCCTGGCGCACAAGCACCCGGTCGCCTCCGGCCAGATCCAGGCGCGCGGCCTGGGCGCCGCACATGACCGCTTCCGCGCGCACCGCGTCGGCGGTCTTCTGCAGCGCGGGCGCGCGGCGCACCACGTTGTCCACGGCGTGAATGGGCACATCGGCAATGCGCAGCAGATCCTCCCCCGGCTGGGTCAGGGGCCTGGGCGTCCCCCACTCCGCGGCCGCGGCGGGCGGCTGGTCTTCGTGGAGGGCGGCGATCCCGTCACGCACCTCTTCGCTGGACAGGTATTCGAATTCTTCCAGATCAAGAAAATTGCCCAGCACGCGCAGGACCTTCCACCCCGGGCGAGCCTCGCCCGGCGGGGTCACGGCCCCGGTGAATCCCTGCCAGGTTCCCTCGGCATTGACGAAGGTGCCCGAGGTTTCCGTAAAGGCCCCGATGGGCAACATGACATGAGCGCAGTCATCCAGGACACCCCCGCCATAGGGCGTCAGCGAAACCACGAAATCCGCCTGGCGCAGGGCTGCGGCCATGGCGGCCGGCGCCGCGCTGTCGTACTCGGGATCGAAGTTCATCAGCACATAGGCCTTGCGAGGCGACTCCAGCATGGCCTGGGCGTGCAGCCCCGGTTCGGCGATGGACCCGCCCCCGGCGCGGCGGTGGGGGATGGCGCCCGCCAGCCATGCACCCGCGCTGTTGGCCCCGTCGCTGAGGAAACCCAGGCTGCTGTCCGTCGCCTCGGCGATGGCCGCGGCCAGCACACGGAGATTACCGAAGGCAGGGTGCAGCATGGCGGAGATGCCCAGCAGGATGCAGCTATCGCCGGCCTGCTTCAGTTGCTCCGCCATCTCGCGGTGGGTCTTGTCCGCGGTCACATCCTTGAGGATGGCGCGCACCGCTTCGGTGGCCTTGCTGCGCGAGGCCCCCAGCAAGGCCTTGGCGATGCCCGCCAGCGCCCGTTCCATTTCCGCGGGACCCGCTGCGATCGCGCTATGGACGGGGAAGTTGAAGCTGTACCGCAGGGGATTGACGAACATGACGGCGGCGCCGCGCAGGGCCGCCTTGCGCAGGCGCAGCGCCGCCAGCGGCTGCTCCTTGCGCACATTGGATCCGATGAGCAGGGCGGCATCGATCTCCTCCAGGGAGGCGATGCTCCGTCCCAGAGAGGGGAATCCCGGCATTTCCGCCTGGTTGCTGAAATCCATCTGGCGCAGGCGGTGGTCGATATTGTTGCTGCCCAGGGCGCGCACCAGTTTCTGCAACAGAAACATTTCCTCCAGGGTGGAACTGGGCGAGATCAGCGCACCCAACGCCTCTCCGCCATGCTTGCCGAGCGCGGCGCGCAGGCCCTCGCAGGTGAATTGCAGGGCGGTATTCCAATCCACCGTGCGCCACTGGCCGTCGCGGCGGATCCTGGGCTGGAGCAGGCGCGCCTCGCTGTGCAGCCCTTCATAGCTGTAGCGGTCCCGGTCGGAGATCCACACCTCGTTGACGGCTTCGTTCTCGCGCGGATCCACGCGCATGACTTCATTGCGGCGCACCCTCACATGGAGGTTGGAACCGATACAATCGTGAGGGGCAATGGAATCCACGGTATCCATTTCCCATGCCCGCGCCTTATACAGAAATGGCTTGGAGACCAGCGCGCCCACCGGACACAGGTCGATGACGTTGCCGGACAGCTCCGATGTGACGGCATGTTCGATATAGGTGCCGATGCGGGTATTTTCTCCGCGCCCGGTCGCCCCCAGTTCCCTGACGCCCGCGATTTCGTCGCCGAAGCGCACGCAGCGCGTGCAGTGGATGCAACGGGTCATCTCCGTGGCGATCAGGGGTCCGATATCCTGATCCGGCACCACGCGCTTGACCTCCCGGTACTCGGAATGATCCATGCCGTAGCCCACGGAAATGTCCTGCAGGTCGCACTCGCCGCCCTGATCGCAGATGGGACAGTCCAGGGGGTGATTGATGAGCAGGAATTCCATGGTGCCCTTCTGGGCCTGGATCGCCATGGGCGATTTGGTAAAGACCTTCATGCCCTCGGTGACGGGCGTGGCGCAGGCCGGCAAGGGCTTGGGCACCTTCTCCACCTCCACCAGGCACATGCGGCAGTTGGCGGCGATGGACAGTTTCTTGTGATAGCAGAAGCGCGGAATCTCGATACCAGCGGCGTCCGTGGCCTCGATGAGCATGGAGCCCGGCCGCGCCTTGAGGGTGACGCCGTCCACCTCGAAGGTGATGAATTCTTCCTGTTCCATTTTTTCCCTGGTCACGCTCATGCGGCCTGCTCCGTTGAACCACCCTGGCCGCCGGCCATGCAGCGCTTGTGCTCGATGTGGTAGGCGAACTCGTCGCGGAAATGCTTCAGGAAACTCTGCACCGGCCAGGCGGCTGCGTCCCCGAAGGCGCAGATGGTGCGGCCTTCGATGCGGCCCGCGGTATCGATCAGCAGATCCAGATCCTCGGGGCGCCCCCGGCCGTTTTCGATACGGTCGATGACACGCCACATCCAGCCCGTGCCCTCGCGGCAAGGCGTGCACTGGCCGCAGGATTCCTTGTAATAGAAGCGGGAGATGCGCAACAGGGCGTTGACCATGCAGGTGCTGTCGTCCATCACGATGAGGCCGCCCGAGCCCAGGGCGGACCCGGCCTTGGCCAGGGAATCATAGTCCATGTCGCATTCCATGATGATGTCCGCGGGCAGCACGGGCATGGAAGAGCCGCCCGGAATAACCGCCTTGAGCTGGCGGCCCTCGCGCACGCCGCCGGCCATTTCCAGCAGGTCGCGGAAGGGCGTGCCCAGGGGAATCTCGTAATTGCCGGGCTTGTTCACATGCCCGGACACGGAGAAGATTTTCTCCCCGCCGTTGTTGGGCCTTCCCAGGTTGAGGAACCACTCACCCCCGTTGCGCATGATGGCGGGCACGGACGCCAGGGTCTCAGTGTTGTTGATGGTCGTCGGGCAGCCGTAGAGGCCGAAGTTGGCGGGAAACGGCGGCTTGAAGCGCGGCTGTCCCTTCTTGCCTTCCAGGGACTCCAGCAGCGCCGTCTCCTCACCACAGATATAAGCGCCGGCGCCGAGATGAGAATAGAGATCGAAATCGACGCCCGAGCGCATGATGTTCTTGCCCAGGTATCCAGCGTCGTAGGCCTCGCGCAGGGCGGCCTCGAAGCGCTCGAAGGGCTCGTGATGGAACTCGCCGCGCATGTAGTTGTAGCCCACCGTGGCGCCAATGGTATAGCCGGCGATGGCCATGCCCTCGATGACGGCATGGGGATTGAAGCGCAGGATGTCGCGGTCCTTGCAGGTGCCGGGTTCGCTCTCGTCCGAATTGCACACGATGTATTTCTGTCCCGGCGACTGGCGCGGCATGAAGCTCCACTTGAGGCCGGTGGGAAAGCCGGCGCCGCCCCGCCCGCGCAGGGCGGACTTCTTGAGAGTGTCGATGATATCCTCGGGGGAAGTCTTCTTCTTGAGAATCTTCTCCCAGGCCTTGTAACCGCCCGCCTTGCGGTAGCTCGCCAGGGTCCAGGGCCGGTCGTATTGCAATGTGGTAAAGCAGACTTGATTCGCCATATTCCTACTCCAGGCCATCGAGGATCTCATCGACCTTTTCGGGTGTGAGATTCTCGTAATAGTGGCCATCCACCGCCATCATGGGCGCGCCGCTGCACGCGGCCAGGCATTCCTCTTCGCGCTTGATGGTGAACTTGCCGTCGGAGGTCGTCTCCCCCACCTTGACGCCCAGCTTGTTCTCGATGTGGCGGATGATATCGTCGCCGCCGCACAACTGGCAGGAGATGTTGTTGCACACATTGATCTTGTGGCGCCCCACCGGCTCCAGGTCGTACATGCTGTAGAAGCTGGCGACCTCGTAGACGGCGATGGGTGGCATGCCGAGATAGGCCGCCACGGCGTCCATCAGCTCGCGCGTCAACCAGCCGCCGTTCTCCTCCTGCACGGCCGTCAGGGCCGGGATCACCGCGGATTGCTTGCGCTCGGCAGGGAACTTGGCGAGCCACTTGTCGATCTCCGGGCGCGCCTTCTCCATGATCTTGTCAATATCGGTTGTGGCTGACATCAGCGGTCTATCTCCCCGAAAACGATATCCTGGGTGCCGATGATGGCCACCACGTCGGCCAGCATGTGCCCCCGGGTCATTTCATCCAGTGACGCCAGGTGAGCATATCCCGGCGCCCTGATCTTGAGCCGGTAGGGCTTGTTGGCCCCGTCGGAAATGATATAGACACCGAACTCACCCTTGGGATGCTCGACCGCGGCGTAGGCCTCCCCTTCCGGCATGCAGAACCCCTCGGTAAACAGCTTGAAGTGGTGAATGAGGGATTCCATGTCGCCCTTCATCTCGGTGCGCTTGGGGGGCGTGACCTTGTGATTGTCCAGCATCACGGGGCCGGGATTGTTGCGCAGCCACTCGATGCATTGTTTGATGATGCGGTTGGACTGGCGCATTTCCTCGATGCGCACCAGGTAGCGGTCGTAACAGTCGCCCTCCACACCCACCGGAATGTCGAAGTCCAGGTCGGCGTATACTTCATAGGGCTGCTTCTTGCGCAAATCCCATTCCACGCCGGAGCCCCTCAGCATGGGGCCGGTGAAACCCAGCTGCAGGGCGCGCTCGGGGGATACTACGCCGATGCCGACGGTGCGCTGTTTCCAGATGCGGTTGTCCGTGAGCAGGGTCTCGTATTCGTCCACGTAAGTGGGAAAACGATTGGTGAAATCCTCGATGAAATCCAGCAGGGAACCCTGGCGGTTTTCGTTGCGTCGCGCCGTCTCCTTGGCGTTGTGCCACTTGGAAGGCTTGTACTTGGGCATCTCGCCGGGCAGATCGCGGTAGACACCGCCCGGCCGGTAATAGGTGGCGTGCATGCGCGCGCCGGATACCGCCTCGTAGGCGTCCATGAGATCCTCGCGCTCCCTGAAGGCATAGAGAAACACCGTCATGGCGCCGATGTCCAGGGCATGGGCGCCCACCCACAGCAGGTGATTGAGAATGCGGGTGATCTCGTCGTACATGACGCGGATGTACTGCGCGCGCAGAGGGGGCTGAATGCCCAGCAGCTTCTCCATGGCCAGCACATAGCCATGCTCGTTGCAGAGCATGGAGACATAGTCCAGCCGGTCCATGTAGCCGATGCTTTGCATGTAGGGCTTGCTTTCCGCCAGTTTTTCCGTGCCGCGGTGCAGCAGTCCGATATGGGGATCGGCGCGCTCGATGACCTCGCCGTCCATTTCCAGCACCAGGCGCAGCACGCCATGGGCGGAGGGATGCTGCGGCCCGAAGTTCATGGTGTAATTGCGGATCTCAGCCACCCTGCACCTCGTCTTTGTCTGTCGCGTTGACCAGATAGCGGTGATCATGGCGTATCACCCTGGGCACATTGATGCGGGGCTCGATGCTGACGGGCTCGTAGACCACGCGGCGCCGTTCGAGGTCGTAACGCATCTCCACATTGCCGATGAGGGGGAAATCCTTGCGGAAGGGATGCCCGATGAAGCCGTAGTCCGTCAGCAGGCGGCGGAGATCGGGATGGCCGTCGAACAGAAAGCCGAACAGGTCGAATGCCTCGCGCTCGAACCAGTTGGCGGAATTCCAGATATCGGTGACCGACTCCACGCGCGGCTGCGCCTCGTCGAGATAGGCCCGAATGCGGATGCGCTGGTTCTTCGCCACCGACAACAGGTGATAGACCACTGCGAATCGCGGCTTGGAACCCTCTTCGCCATATTCCAGGTAGTCCACGCCGCAGATGTCGATGAGCATGTCGAAGGCAAACACTTCCTCGTCGCGCAGCGCCAGACACACTTCGTGGACCTTGTCCACGGGCACCTGCAGGGTCACTTCCCCCAGCTTGACGGCACAGTCCTCCAGGATTCCCGCGAACCGTTTCTGGGCATGCGCAGCCAGCGTCTGTATATCACCAGGCATATCAGCAGTATCTCTTTCAGCGGGCTATGGTGTTGGTGCGTTTAATCTTGTTCTGCAGCTGAATGATGCCGTACAAGAGCGCCTCGGCGGTGGGCGGACAGCCAGGCACATAGATATCCACGGGCACAATGCGGTCACAGCCGCGCACGACCGAGTAGGAATAGTGGTAGTACCCGCCCCCATTGGCGCAGGAACCCATGGAAATGACCCAGCGCGGCTCGCTCATCTGGTCATAGACCTTGCGCAGGGCCGGCGCCATCTTGTTCACCAGCGTTCCGGCCACCACCATCACGTCGGATTGGCGTGGGCTGGGCCTGAAGACCACCCCGAAGCGGTCGAGATCGTACCGCGCGGCCCCCGCGTGCATCATTTCCACGGCACAGCAGGCCAGGCCGAAGGTCATGGGCCACAAGGACCCCGTGCGAGCCCAGTTGATGAGCTTGTCCGCGGTGGTGGTGACCACCCCTTCCTTCAAAACACCTTCTATTCCCACTCCAGCGCTCCCTTCTTCCACTCGTAGATGAACCCGATCACCAGGATGCCGAGAAAAATCACCATGGCGATGAAGCCGAACATGCCGATCTCGTCGAGCACCACGGCCCAGGGAAACAGAAAGGCGATTTCCAGGTCGAAAATAATGAACAGGATGGCCACCAGGTAGAAGCGCACGTCGAATTTCATGCGCGAATCTTCGAAGGCCTCGAAACCGCACTCGTAGGGGGACAGCTTATCGCTGTCGGGACGGTTGGGCGCCAGCAGCATGCCCGCCATGAGGGGCATGAGGCCGAAGAAGATTCCCAGCACGAGGAAGACCAGGATAGGGAAATAGTTTTCAAGCATGTGAGGTGGTATCGCCCAGTCGAAGTTGTCTTTTTTCTATTTGGTGCCTTGCAGAGCCGATGGCCAGCCTTCACATGTCTACCAGCACCGGTAAGCTCGTGTTTCAGTTTTCCGCATCAGGCCGTGACGGCTTCCGCGCGCCGCCACTTTTATTGTTATCCAGACCGTTTACCCGCCTTTCTCACCAGGATGGACGGACCCTCGCTCGATTCCCGGTTCCACAAAGGATTTTACTCGGCCAGGAAATACATCCTGGCATTCCGCTCCTTCGCAAAATCCTTTGTGAACCCAATTCCCCGCGCGATCCTCCCGCCTCTGATGAAAATGCGGGTTAAACGATCATTGAGTTGAGTCTATGGCAGTGAATAATACCCTGTCAAGGCGCTGGCCGAGAACTTTCCCGATTGCCCGCGGGAAATTCCGGCAACGCCCGGTTTTTATACAAAAGTCTTTATTATCTTATGGTTATTCGAATGTTTCGATAATGGTGCCGATGGCCGGAGTCGAACCGGCACGGCTTTCGCCACCGCCCCCTCAAGACGGCGTGTCTACCAATTCCACCACATCGGCTGACAGGTTGCTGCGGCTTCTTCGCCTTTGCTGATCATCAGGAAAACCCCAGTGAGAGGCCGCCGCTTACTCAGGCTTTGCATCCGGCGGCTGGGGCGACGGCTCGTGACCTGGCGCCACCGGGACATCCATGGGCAGATCCGGAGGCGTTTCGCTCCCCGCCGGCACCGGCACATCGGCCGGCGCCTCGGGCGCCTGGGGCATCTCCATCTCCAGCACCGGTTGCTCCATGAGATCCGTCACACTCTTCTGCTCGACCCGCTGGGAGTAGAGATAACCCAGCGACAGGCTGGTGATGAAAAAGACCGTCGCGAGGATGGCGGTGGTCCGGGTCAGGAAGGAAGCCGAACCCTGACTGCCGAAGACGGTCTGGGACGCACCGCTGCCGAAGGCGGCGCCGATGTCGGCGCCCTTGCCCCGCTGTATGAGAATGAGCCCGATCAGGGTCAGGGCAACCAGCAGGTGTACGATGAGTATGATTGTCAGCATAATTTGTATTTCACCACGATTATGAGGCCGCGGCGCGGCATATGGCGAGGAAGTCCCCGGCCTTGAGGGAAGCGCCGCCGATCAGGCCACCGTCGATATCCGCCATTCCAAACAACTCGGCGGCGTTGCCGGGCTTGACGCTGCCACCGTAGAGGATGCGGGCGCCATCGGCAAGATTCTGGCTGATCTGCGCCAGGCGCTGGCGGATGTAGGCATGCACCTCCTGAGCCTGCTCCGGCGTCGCGGTCCTGCCGGTGCCGATGGCCCACACGGGCTCGTAGGCGATGACCGACTTCTCCAGGGCGGCGGCGCCCTCCTCCCTTTGCAGCAGGGCGTCGAGCTGGCGGCCCACGACCTGCTCGGTCTGTCCGCTCTCGCGCTCCTCAAGCAGTTCTCCGACGCACAGAATGGGGGTCAGGCCGGCCGCGGCCGCCACGATGGCCTTCTCCGCCACCAGCGCATCGCTCTCTCCATAGATATTGCGCCGCTCGGAATGCCCCACGATGACATGGCCGGCGCCCATATCGCGCAACATGTCGCAGGAGATCTCGCCCGTGTAGGCGCCCTGCCCGGACACTTGGCAGAGATTCTGGGCGCCCAGGGCGACCCTGGCGCCCTCGAGCAGTGAAGCGGCCTGATCCAGATACACAAATGGCGGACAGACAATCACTTCGACGCCCTCGCACGCGGTCACGCCTTCCTTGATCCCTGCCAGCAGTTCGCTGACAAACGCCCTGGAACCATGCATTTTCCAGTTTCCGGCAACGATGGGCCGACGCATCTCGATTCCTCTCGCTTATATGTTAAAAAGACGCAGAATCTTAACGTTACCGGCGGGAGAAATCAATGGAGAGTTGGAACGGGCCGCGATGCCCCCCCATCCACGGGTGACCCGGTCCAGTGGGTTCAACCGACAGCGCGCTTGCCCTGCTGCCGGCTCACCACGCCGGCGAGCTGCCGCGCCAGGGCCTGGATCTCGCCGGCATCCTCTCCTTCCACCATGACGCGGATCACCGGTTCGGTGCCCGAGGGCCGCAACAGGACGCGGCCACGGTTGGCGAGCGCCGTCTCGGCGTCGCGCACCGCGGCCTGGATCTCCCGGTTGTTGAACACATCCAGGGGGCGATCGAGCCTCACGTTGATCATGCACTGGGGGAATTTCTTCATGCCGGACTTGAGTTCGTGAAGGGAACGGCCCGACCTCTCCATGGCGGCCAATACCTGCAAGGCGGAGATAATGCCGTCCCCGGTGGTGGTGCGGTCGAGGCAGATGATATGGCCCGAGGACTCGCCGCCCAGCACGCAGCCGCACTGGGACAGCTTCTCCAGGACATAGCGGTCGCCCACGGCGCTGCGGTGCAGGGTAATGCCGATTTCCGCCAGGGCGTGCTCCAGGCCGAGATTGCTCATGGCGGTCCCCACCACGGCGTCCACCGCATGGTTGGCCTGCTGGCGCGAACGGGCAATGATGTACAGCAACTCGTCACCGTCCACCACTTCGCCCCGTTCGTCCACCATGATGACGCGGTCGCCGTCCCCATCGAGGGCAATGCCCAGATCCGCGCCCTGGCGCTTGACCTCAGCCCGCAGGGTATCCAGATGGGTGGCGCCGCAATCCAGATTGATGTTCAGGCCATCCGGCTCCACGCCGATGGTGATGACTTCCGCCCCCAGTTCCAGAAATACATAGGGCGCGATGTGGTAGGTGGCGCCGTTGGCGCAGTCCACCACGATCTTGAGATGATTGAGCGAAATACTGGATGGGATGGTGCTCTTGCAGAATTCGATATAGCGCCCCGCGGCATCGCGCACCCGCTCCGCCTTGCCCAGATCGCGGGAATCCAGGGTTTCCATGGGACGCTCCAGCATGTCCTCGATGGCGAGTTCCATGTCATCGGGCAGCTTGGAGCCCGAGGCGGAAAAAAACTTGATCCCATTGTCATCGTAGGGATTGTGGGAGGCGCTGATGACGATGCCGCCGGCCGCGTGCAGGGTGCGTGTCAGATAGGCAATGGCGGGCGTGGGCATGGGCCCCAGCAGCAGGATGTCGGCGCCCGCCGCGGAAAGGCCGGCCTGCAGGGCCGATTCGAACATGTAACCGGAAATGCGGGTATCCTTGCCGATGAGAACGCGGTTGCTGTGTTCCGTGGCCAGCACGCGCCCGGCCGCCCAGCCCAGCTTGAGGATGAACTCCGGCGTTATGGGGTATTCCCCCACCCGCCCCCGTATGCCGTCGGTGCCGAAATAGCGTTTTCCCTGTTTTGAACTCACTTTGATTCACGTTCCTTCTTGTTGATTACGGGGTTCAATGTTCCGCGGCCGCCATCACCGCCTGGCAACAGCGCATGGCGTCCACCGTTGCCCTGACGTCGTGGGCGCGCACGATGGCGGCCCCCTGCCACGCGGCCAGGGTTGCAAGGGCGACACTGCCATGAAGGCGCCCGTCCAGCGGCGCATCCAGAATCGCGCCCACCATGGATTTCCTGGACAACCCCACGACCAGGGGCAGACCCAGTGTCAGAAATCTGTCCAGGCTTTTCAATATTTGCAAATTATGCGCCAGGGTTTTTCCAAACCCGAAGCCAGGATCGACGAGCAGGCGCTCCCGGGGAATGCCCGCCGACTCGCATGCCGCAACCCGTCCCGCCAGGAAATCCAATACCTCCACTACCACACGATCATAAACGGCATTTTGTTGCATGGTGCCGGGCTCGCCGCGCATGTGCATAAGGCACACGGGCACGTCCAGGCGCGCGGCCATCGCCAGCGCGCCCTCCCGGCGCAGGGCGCGGACATCGTTGATCAGGCCGGCGCCTGCCGCCACGGCGGCCTCCATGACCTCGGGCTTGGAGGTATCGACAGAGATGGGCACGTCGATTTCAGCGCTGAGCGCCTCGATCACCGGCACCACCCTGCTCAGTTCCTCGTCTATGGAGACGGGCGCCGCGCCCGGACGGGTGGACTCGCCGCCTACATCGATGAGGGCGGCCCCCTGTTTCACCATCTCCCGGGCACGCGCCAGGGCCTTTCCCGCATCAAAAAAAACACCCCCGTCCGAAAAGGAATCGGGGGTGATATTGAGAATCCCCATGACCTGGGGCCGGGACAGATCGAGCGTTCTGCCGTTGCACTGGAGCACGCCGCGCGTCATTGTCCCAACCTTCACATCCCGCATGAACGTGACCGCTCATGCTTTAAGGAATCCTGATGAATCAGCGGAGCCTTAATGCTGACTGGCCGGACCTCCGATCTTGGCGTCTTTCTTGCCTTTTTTCTTCTTCCCGCCCTCCTCGTCGGGCTTCACGCCGCTGGCGCCGCCGGATGTGGGCCCCTCGTACTTCACCCCAGTCCTGTGGCGGACGCGGGTCCTTGCCTTCCATGATGTCATCGATCTGGTGGCTGTCGATGGTTTCGTATTTCATCAGGGCCTCGGCCATCTTATGCAGCTTGTCAATGTTTTCCTTGAGTATTCTCTCGGCACGCTCGTAATTGCGGTCGATGATGGCGCGGATTTCCTCGTCGATGAGATTGGAGGTCTCATCTGAAATCATCTTGTGCTGGGTCACCGAGTGGCCCAGGAAGACCTCGCCCTCGTCCTCGCTGTAGGTGAGCGGGCCGAGACGCTCGGAAAGCCCCCATTTGGTCACCATGTTACGGGCGATCTCCGTGGCGCGCTGAATGTCGTTGGACGCGCCGGTGGTGACGGCTTCCGGGCCAAAGATCAGTTCTTCCGCCACGCGCCCGCCGAACATGCTGGAGATCTGGCTTTCCAGGCGCTGCTTGCTGTAGCTGTAGCGGTCCTCCTCGGGAAGGAACATGGTCACGCCCAGGGCCCGCCCGCGGGGAATGATGGTGACCTTGTGCACCGGATCGTGGGCCGGCACCAGGCGCCCCACGATGGCGTGACCGGATTCGTGATAGGCGGTCAGGCGCTTCTCGTCCTCGCTCATGACCATGGAGCGCCGCTCGGCCCCCATCATGATCTTGTCCTTGGCCTTTTCGAAATCCTCCATGTCCACCACCCGCTTGTTGGCGCGGGCCGAGAACAGGGCCGCCTCGTTGACCAGATTGGCCAGATCGGCGCCCGAGAACCCGGGGGTGCCGCGGGCGATGATGCCCGGCTCCACATTGTCGCCCAGGGGGACCTTGCGCATGTGGACCTTGAGAATCTGCTCGCGCCCGCGAATATCCGGGAGTGGCACCACCACCTGGCGGTCGAATCGCCCCGGCCGCAACAGCGCTGGATCCAGAACATCGGGACGGTTGGTGGCCGCGATGACGATGACCCCTTCATTGCCCTCGAAACCATCCATCTCAACCAGCAACTGGTTGAGGGTCTGCTCGCGCTCGTCGTGCCCGCCGCCCAGGCCCGCGCCGCGGTGGCGCCCCACGGCGTCGATTTCGTCGATGAAGATGATGCAGGGCGCATGCTTCTTGGCCTGCTCGAACATGTCGCGCACGCGGGCCGCGCCCACGCCCACGAACATCTCCACGAAATCGGAACCGGAAATGGTGAAGAAGGGCACCTTGGCCTCGCCGGCGATGGCCTTGGCCAGCAGGGTCTTACCCGTGCCCGGCGAGCCCACCATGAGGACGCCACTGGGAATCTTGCCGCCCAGTTTCTGGAACTTGCTGGGGTCGCGCAGGAACTCCACCAGTTCGGCGACCTCCTCCTTGGCCTCCTCGACACCGGCCACGTCATTGAAAGTGACCTTGACCTGGTCCTCGCCCAGCATGCGCGCCTTGCTGCGGCCGAAGGACATGGCGCCGCGGCTGCCGCCGCCCCCCTGCATCTGGCGCATGAAGAAGATCCACACGGCGATGAGCAGCAGCATGGGGAACCAGGAGATGAAAATCTGCATCAGGAAGCTTTCCCGCTCCTGCGGACGCGCACGTATGGTCACCCGTTGTTCCAGCAGGTCGCCCACCAGGCCGGGATCGCCGGGACTGTAGGTGGAAAACATCTCGCCATTCTGGGTGGTGCCGTGAATGGTCCGGCCATCGATCATGACCTCCTTCACCTCGCCGGCGTTCACCGCATCGATGAATTCAGAGTAGGAAAGGGTGCGGGAAGCTGTCGGGGGCGGGGTGAAATTGTTGAACACCGAGATCAGCACGACCGCGATCACGACCCACAAAATGATATTTTTCACCATGTCGTTCAAATTTCTGTCCTCTAGCTCATTTCCGAATTGTGCTGCTGTTGAGTGCTTCCAACTTCCCGCCCTTCCCTGCGCCACACCATTAGGTTTAGCGGCATGCCGGGCATCGTGATCCAGTCCTTCAACCGGCATTATGCCATAGAATATTCAAACAATGTCATTTCAGCCCCGGAACCCCGTTGCCAGCAGATAGGTTTCCCGGGAACGGGCGCGCGATGCCTCCGGCTTGCGCACCTGGACTTTATTATATTTGAGCCGCAGTGAGCGCATCAGTTCCTGAAATCCCGCTCCCTGAAAAACCTTGACCAGCAGCGACCCTCCTTCCCTTGTCACCGATCCTGCAAGTTCCACTGCCAATTCAACCAGATACATCGCCCTAGGCTGATCGACAGCCTTCATCCCACTGATATTGGGCGCCATGTCGGATATTACAAGTTCGACGGGATGCCCCCGCAAGGACTGCAGCAGACGCTCATAGACTTCCTGTTCGCGAAAATCGCCCTGGATGAATTCCACGCCTTCCAGTGGGGACATCGGCAACATATCGAGGGCGATCACCCGCCCCTTTTCCCCCACGGACCGCGCGGCTATCTGGGACCACCCGCCAGGCGCGGCGCCCAGATCCACCACAGTCATGCCCGGCCGCAGCAGCCTGTCCTTGCGGTCGATCTCCAGCAGCTTGTAGGCGGCGCGCGAGCGGTAGCCCGCCTCGCGGGCGCGCCTTACATAGGGATCGCCGTGATGTTCGGCCAGCCATTGCCGGCTCTTGCGGGGTTTTGCCATGGCCTTGTCGGAAAGCGTTTCAGATTATCCTTTTCAACCGGTTTTCGGGTATGATGCCCGCCCATGAAACCACTGACACCCGCTCAACGCAGCTTCCTGCGCAGCCGCGCCCATGCCCTCAAGCCCGTGGTCGTCACCGGGCAGGCCGGCGTGACGGATGCGGTCATGGAGGAAATCGAGCGCAGCCTGGCCCATCATGAACTGATCAAGATCAAGCTGAATTTCGAGGACCGCGGGATTCGCCGCCAGCAGGCGGAGATCATCTGCCAGCGCACGGGTTGCCAGGAAGTGCAGCATATCGGCCGCATGGCCGTGTTATACCGCCCGGCGAAAAAACCCAGGATTCTGCTGCCCGCCTGAGTACCGCGCAGCCCTCTGCGTCAGATATAGTGGACGGCGACGATCTCATATTCCTGATCACCCCCGGGCGCCTTGACAACGGCGATATCCCCTTCCTCGCGGCCGATGAGGGCGCGGGCAATGGGTGAGCTGATGGAGATGCGATGGGCCTTGACGTCGGCCTCGTCGTCCCCGACGATCTGGTAGGTCACTTCTTCCCCCGTCTCCTCGTTGACCAGGTCCACCGTCGCGCCGAAAATCACCTTGCCATTGGCGTTGATCTTGCTGACGTCGATGATCTCCGCATTGGCCAGCTTGGAGTTGATCTCGGCGATGCGCCCCTCGATGAAGCTCTGCTGCTCGCGCGCGGCGTGATATTCGGCATTCTCCTTGAGATCGCCGTGGGCGCGCGCCTCGGCGATGGCCTCGATCACCCGCGGCCGCTTGACGGTCTTGAGTTCCTCCAGTTCCTGGCGCAGCTTTTCCGCGCCGGCGACGGTCATGGGCACCTTGCTCATATTGTCAAATCTCCATGAAGCTGCTGCAGGCAGTGCACATCGTAGTCCTCCGCTTGTTTCAGCGCCATGCAGGTGGCCAGAGCGCCGGTAAGGGTGGTGGTATAGGTCACCTTGTGCTGCAGGGCCTCCCGCCGGATGGCATAGGAGTCCGCGATGGCCTGTTTACCCTCTGTCGTGTTGACGATGAGGCTGATGTCGTCGTTCTTGATCATATCGACGATATGGGGCCTTCCCTCGCCCACCTTGTTTACCTTAACACAGGGCACCCCCGCCTTTTCAAGGGCCCGCGCCGTGCCCGCCGTCGCAAGAATCTCGAAACCCAGATCCACCAGGTCGCGTCCGAGGCGCGCAACCTTGGGTTTTTCCGCGTCGCGCACGCTGAGAAAGACCTTGCCACCGCGCGGCATCACCACGCCCGCCGCAAGCTGGGCCTTGGCGAAGGCCTCGGGGAAGGTGGCGCCGACGCCCATGACCTCGCCCGTGGACTTCATCTCCGGCCCCAGGATGGGATCCACGCCCAGAAACTTGATGAAGGGGAAGACGGATTCCTTGACCGAGAAATACCCCGGTATCCGTTCCTCCGTGACGCCCTGCTCCGCAAGGGTCCTGCCTGTCATGCAGCGCGCGCCCACCTTGGCCAGGGAAACGCCGCAGGCCTTGGAGACGAAGGGCGCGGTGCGCGAGGCCCTGGGATTCACCTCCAGTATATAGATATCCTCGCCCTTGATGGCGAACTGGGTGTTCATCAGGCCCACCACCCCCAGTTCCCGGGCCATCACCATCACCTGACGGCGGATCTCGTCCAGCACCGCGGGCCTGAGACTGTAGGGCGGCAGGGAACAGGCGGAGTCGCCGGAATGCACGCCCGCCTGCTCGATATGCTCCATGATGCCGCCGATCACCACGTGCTCCCCGTCGCTCACGGCGTCCACGTCCACCTCCACCGCATCGTCGAGAAAGTGGTCCAGCAGCACGGGGGAATCGTTGGACACCCGCACCGCTTCCCGCATGTAGCGCTTGAGGTCCGCCTCCTCGTAGACGATCTCCATGGCCCGCCCCCCCAGGACATAGGAAGGCCGCACCACCAGGGGGTAGCCGATCTCCCCCGCCAGGGCAATGGCCTCCTGGATATTCCGCGCCGTCCGGTTGGGGGGCTGGCGCAGGCCCAGCTTCTCGATCATGTGCTGAAAGCGCTCGCGGTCCTCCGCCAGGTCGATGGCATCGGGGGTGGTGCCGATGATGGGCGCTCCCGCCGCCTCCAGGGCGCGCGCCAGCTTGAGGGGGGTCTGCCCGCCATACTGCACGATGATGCCCCTGGGAGACTCGACGTGGATGATCTCCAGCACGTCCTCCAGGGTGAGCGGCTCGAAGTAGAGGCGGTCCGAGGTGTCATAATCGGTGGACACCGTCTCCGGATTGCAGTTGACCATGATGGTCTCGTAACCATCCTCGCGCAGGGCCAGGGCGGCGTGGACGCAGCAGTAATCGAATTCGATACCCTGCCCGATGCGGTTGGGGCCGCCCCCCAGCACCATGATCTTGTCACGCCCCGATGCCTCGGCCTCGCATTCCTCCGCGTAGGTGGAATAGAGATAGGCCGTGGTGGAGGCGAATTCAGCGGCGCAACTGTCCACGCGCTTGTACACCGGGCGGACATCCAGGGCGTGGCGGCGGGCGCGCACCTCGCCCTCCTCTACCCCCAGCAGCCGCGCCAGGCGGCGGTCGGAGAACCCCATGCCCTTGAGATGGCGCATGCGCGCCCTGTCCAGATCGCCGAGAGACCCGCCGCGCAGCGCCTCCTCCTGCCGGATCAGGCGCTCGATGCGCACCAGGAACCAGGGATCGATCCAGCTCAGCTCGTGAATCTCTTCCACGGACAGGCCGGCGCGCAGGGCATCGGCCACATACCAGACCCGTTCGGGTCCAGGCACACGCAATTCATGACTGATTTTTTCCCTGTAATTATCATAAGATAAGTCTATTTTTTCATCCAGCCCATCAACACCTGTCTCGAGCCCGCGCAAGGCCTTCTGGAGAGACTCCTCGAAGGTGCCGCCAATGGCCATCACCTCGCCCACGGATTTCATCTGAGTGGATAGGCGCGGCTCGGCCTGGGGAAACTTTTCGAACGTGAAACGCGGCACCTTGGTGACCACATAGTCGATGGCGGGCTCGAAGGAAGCCGGTGTCACACCGCCGGTGATCTCATTGCGCAACTCGTCCAGGGTATACCCCACGGCGAGGCGGGCGGCCACCTTGGCGATGGGAAAACCGGTGGCCTTGGAGGCCAGGGCCGAGGAGCGGGACACGCGGGGATTCATCTCGATGATCACCATGCGCCCGTCCCTGGGGTTGATGGCGAACTGCACGTTGGAGCCTCCCGTGTCCACGCCGATCTTGCGCAGCACGGCCAGGGAGGCGTCGCGCATGATCTGATACTCCTTGTCCGTCAGGGTCTGGGCCGGCGCCACGGTGATGGAATCCCCCGTGTGCACCCCCATGGGATCGAAGTTCTCGATGGAACACACGATGATGCAGTTGTCCTTGCCGTCGCGCACCACCTCCATCTCGTATTCCTTCCATCCCAGCACGGACTCCTCGATGAGCAGCTCGTGCGTGGGGGAGAGATCCAGTCCCCGCTCGCAGATCTCGACGAACTCCTCGCGGTTGTAGGCGATGCCCCCGCCGCTGCCGCCGAGGGTGAAGGAAGGGCGGATGATGGTGGGATAACCGATGCTGGCCTGCACCTGGAAGGCCTCTTCCAGGCTGTGGGCGATGGCCGCGCGGGGGCAGTCCAGGCCGATGTCGGCCATGGCGCGGCGGAAGCGGTCGCGGTCCTCCGCCATGTCGATGGCATCCCGCGTGGCGCCGATCATTTCCACGCCATACTGCTCCAGCACCCCTTCCCGCACCAGGTCCAGGGCGCAGTTCAGCGCCGTCTGGCCGCCCATGGTGGGCAGCAGCGCGTCGGGGCGCTCCTTTTCGATGATCCTGGCCACGATCTCCCAGGTGACCGGCTCCACGTAGGTGGCGTCCGCCAGATCCGGGTCGGTCATGATGGTCGCCGGGTTGGAATTCACCAGGATCACCCGGTAGCCCTCGGCGCGCAAGGTCTTGCAGGCCTGGGCGCCGGAATAATCGAACTCGCAGGCCTGGCCGATGACGATGGGGCCGGCGCCGATGATGAGGATGCTTTCGATGTCGGTTCGTTTGGGCATAAGGTCAGATAAAAGAGTAAAGAGAAAAGAGCAAAGCTGAAGAGCGCATGATCAATCCTCTGTGGCCAGGCCTTCTCCCCGCCTTTGTTTCATCAGTTCGGTGAAGTGGTCGAACAGGGGGGCGGCGTCGTGGGGACCGGGGCTGGCCTCGGGATGACCCTGGAAACCGAAGGCCGGCTTGTCCGCGCGGTGGATGCCCTGCAGGGTGCCGTCGAACAGGGAGCGGTGAGTGGCGCGCAGGTTCCCAGGCAAGGAATCCTCGTCGATGGCGAAGCCGTGGTTCTGGCTGGTGATCATGACCCGGCCGCTCTCCAGGTCCTGCACGGGATGGTTGGCGCCATGGTGCCCGAACTTCATTTTCACGGTGCGCGCGCCGCTGGCCAGGCCCAGCAACTGGTGCCCCAGGCAGATGCCGAACACGGGCAGATCGCGCTCCAGGATCTCGCCGATGGCCTCGATGGCATAGCCGCAGGGCTCCGGGTCACCCGGCCCGTTGGAGAGAAAAACGCCGTCGGGCTCCATGGCCAACACCTCGCGGGCGGGCATCCGGGCGGGCACCACGGTCACATGGCAGCCGCGGTCCACCAGCATGCGCAGGATATTACGCTTTATGCCGTAATCATAGGCCACCACGTGGTAGGGCAGCCGGGCGTCCACGGGATGGGGCGCCTCCGGCATCCCCTCCTCCAGGCTCCAGGTTCCCTGGGCCCACTCATAGGGCATGGCGGTGGTGACCTCCCGCGCCAGATCCATGCCGGCCAGGCCGGGGAATTCCCGCGCCGCGGCAACGGCCTGCCGGGGGTCAATCTGATCGCCGGACAGGATGCATCCCCCCTGCGCGCCCTGCTCGCGGATGATGCGCGTCAGGCGGCGGGTGTCGATGCCGCAGATGCCCACCATGCCATGGCGGGACAGATAGTCGTGGAGCGTCCCCTGGGAGCGCCAGCTGCTGACGACGATGGGCTCGTCACGGATGATGACGCCGCCGGCGAACAGCCGCGACGCCTCGTCGTCGTCCTCATTGACCCCCGTGTTGCCGATGTGGGGATAGGTGAAGGTGATCAGTTGCCGCGCGTAGGAAGGATCGGAGAGGATCTCCTGATAGCCGGTCATGGCCGTATTGAAGACCACTTCGCCCACGGCCCGGCCACTGGCTCCCAGGGCGCGGCCTTCGAACAGTGCTCCATTGGCCAGTGCCAGGATTGCGGGCGATGTCGTTGCGTCCATATCAGGCATACAAAACGGGAGAAGCGTGGCGCTCCTCCCGTCCTGAGTCACTCCGGAAAATAGCTTCTGAATATGGGCGCGATTCTAACCCATGGGGAATCACCCTGTCCATGCGATTCCACCCACGCCACGCCGTGTCATTGCCTACGTCAGCGCTCAGGATCCTTGGGCGGCGGCTTGACCAGGAACAGGGGAACGTCCCGGTCGCCATAGAGGTCCTGGCGGGATCCGCCGCTGAAGAAGCGCCGCACCCTGGCGAAGATCACCTTGACAAGGCGCCACAAGCGAGGCAGCAACCAGATCATCAGCATGATGAAGATCGCCAGCAGAACCAGAAACAGGACAGGATGATACAGGGCCGACCACAACCCGCCCAGCACCAGCAGATCCTCGCCGATGGAGGCCCCCCAGTTGGTCACGGGCTCGGGGGAAGTGTTGATGATCACCCGGCTGCCCGCCTTGACGGCATGGGCGCCGGCCGCGATGCCGCCGCCCACGATGGCCGCCGCCACCTGGGCCGCCACACCCACCTCGCCCACGGCGCCCGCCGCCAGGATGGCCCCGGCGAATGGCCGGATGAAAGTATGCAGAGCATCCCAGCCCGTGTCCACCCCGGGCATCTTGTCGGCGAAGAATTCCACGAAATACATGAAGCCGGCCGCCATCATCACCAGGGGATCAGCGACGATCTCCAGTTCCGGCGGCAGCACGAGATTGCCCGTATTGGAAAGAAACCCGAGCACCAGCAGGGCAAGGTAGAGGTTGATGCCGCTGGCCCAGGCCACCCCCATGCTCAGGGCGATCACTTCGATGATATGTTGATAGGCTTCCATCGCGCGTGTTCCCAGTTCGCCAACTGCTCAGCCCCCCGCTCCCTCGAAATTCATGTACGGGGTGTGAACACAGGCATGCATAC
>WGFB01000043.1 GCA_015492435.1 Gammaproteobacteria bacterium
CCCAGCGACGACGACGAGGACGACATGCTGGACAAGGCCTGGGGCCTGGACCCCGACTCGCGCCTGAGCTGCCAGGCCATCGTGGGCGACCAGGACCTGGTGATCGAGATTCCCAAGTACACCATCAACCTGGTGTCGGAAAAGTAACCACCCACGAAAACGCATGCCATGACTTCGCGTTCTTTGGATCCTTCGTGGTCAAAGTTTTTTCTGTGAGAATGGAGGAGAAAAGATGGGGCTGAAATGGACGGATTCCCTGGATATCGCCATCGAACTCGACGAGGCGCATCCCGACGTGGACCCTCTCAAGCTCAATTTCGTCGAACTCTCCCGGTGGGTGCGCGAACTGCCGGATTTCGACGACGATCCCGCTCATTGCGGGGAAAAGGTCCTGGAGGCCATCCAGATGGCCTGGATCGAAGAAAAGAGCTGAATAATCACGGTTTTATCTTCCCCATCCTTGACGGCCGGCGTTGCCACCGGGGTCCTAAAACGTTACAATGCTTGCCGATTTCCCGCCCGCTGACGCGGGTTTCTTTCATCTAGACGGAGCAAATGAATGGCAATCGAACGCACCCTATCCATCATCAAGCCGGACGCCGTGGCGAAGAACGTCATTGGCAAGATCTACACCCTGTTCGAGGACGCCGGGTTGAAGGTCATCGCCGCCAGAATGGTCCATCTCACCAAGGAGCAGGCGGAGGGTTTCTATGCCGTGCACCGGGAACGGCCTTTCTTCAATGACCTGGTGGCCTTCATGACCTCGGGTCCGGTGATGATCCAGGTGCTGGAAGGCGAGGACGCCATTGCCAGGAACCGTGAATTGATGGGCGCCACCAATCCCGCCGACGCGGCGCCGGGCACCATCCGCGCCCTGTTCGCCAGCAACGTGGAAGAGAACGCGGTGCATGGCTCCGACGCGCCGGAAACCGCCAGGACGGAGATCGCGTTCTTCTTTTCCGAGCGGGAGATCTGCCCCAGAACAAGGTAGTGAGTGATTGACCAAGACCGACCTGCTCAATCTGGATCGCGGCGCGATGGAGGCCTTCTTCACCCGGCAGGGTGAGAAGGCCTTTCGCGCTTCTCAGCTGCTCAAATGGATTCACCAGCAGGGCGTCACCGACTACGGCGCCATGACCAACCTGGGCAAGGACCTGCGCGCCCGCCTGGCGGCGGATACCACCATCGGCCTGCCGGAGATCCTCCACGCCCAGCACTCCAGCGACGGCACGCGCAAGTGGCTGCTGCGCCTGGCGGACGGCAACAGCGTCGAGACCGTGTTCATTCCCGAGGAGGAGCGGGGCACCCTGTGTATTTCCTCCCAGGTGGGGTGCTCCCTCAATTGCAGCTTCTGTTCCACCTCGCGGCAGGGATACAACCGCAACCTCAGCACGGGGGAGATCATCGCCCAGTTGTGGATCGCCAACCGCGAGCTGGCCGCCTTCGGCCCCAACCCGCGCGTGGTGACCAACGTGGTCTTGATGGGCATGGGCGAGCCCCTGCTCAATTTCGAGAACGTGGCCGGCGCCCTGCGCCTCATGATGGAGGATCATGCCTACGGCCTGTCCAAAAGGCGTATCACCCTGAGTACGGCGGGCGTCGTACCGGGCATTGACCGGCTGCGCGAAGTATGTGATGTCAGTCTGGCGGTCTCGTTGCATGCGCCCGAGGATGAATTGCGGGATCGTCTCGTACCCCTCAACAGGAAGTACCCCATCCGCGAACTGATGGCGGCGTGCCGCCGCTATGTGGATGGTCAGCCGCGGCGCAAGATCACCTTCGAGTACGTCATGCTGGACGGGGTCAACGACAGTCCGCGCCATGCCTGTCGGCTGCTGAAACTGCTGGAGCGGGTGCCCTCCAAGGTGAACCTCATCCCCTTCAATGGTTTTGCCAATGCGCCCTACCGCAGCAGCGGCGCCGAGGCCATCGATGTGTTCCGCGACATTCTCATCGCCGGCGGTATCATGACCGTGACGCGCAAGACGCGGGGAGACGATATCGATGCCGCCTGCGGCCAACTGGTGGGCAGGTTCCAGGACCGCACCCGGCGCAGCGTCCGCCTGCAGGCAGTGGCGCGGGACCTGCGGCCATGAAGGCGGGGCGGGCGCGGGCGGCCACCTTGGTCTTGTTGTGCCTGAGCCTGGTGGCCTGCAGTTCGCAGCAATCACGAACGCCGGAAGACGGGCCCCACACCCCCGCCGAGATCAATGCCGAGCTGGGCATGCGCTATATGCAGCAGGGCAATCTGGACGTGGCCCTCAAGAAACTCAAGCGCGCCCTGGAGCAGGATCCCGACCTGGCCATGGCCCACCACTACATGGCCCTGCTCTATGAGCGCTACGATTCCACCGAGGAGGCCGAGCGGCATTTCCGCAAGGCCCTGTCCATCACGCCCGACGATCCTTCCCTGAAGAACAACTACGGGGTGTTCCTGTGCGGGCAGGAGCGCTACCAGGAGGCCGTGAACATCTTCCTGGAGGTGGCCAAGTCGCCCTATTACAGCCGTCCGGAGGAGGCCTATGAAAATGCCGGCCTGTGCGCCCTGCGCATACCCGACACGGCTAATGCCGAGGCCTATTTGCGCCTCGCCCTCAAATTCGATCCCCTGCGCCCCGTTTCCCTGTTCCAGATGGCCAGGCTGAGCTACGAGCAGGGGCGCTATTTTCCGGCGCGCGGCTTTCTGCAGCGTTTCGAGCGCGTCAGCCCCCATTCGGCCGAGAGCCTGTTGCTCGCCGTGAAGGTCGAGCATGAGCTTGAGAACGAGCAGACTGTCGCCAATTACATGAAAATGCTGCAAGACAGCTATCCTGGCAGCGCGGAGCTGAACGAGGCGCGCAAGGTGATACGCTGATGGCCAATATTGTGACGGACATCGAGGAGGTCCAGGTGGAGGCTGAGAAGGGCGGGGATGGGCTGCCGGGAAAGCGTCTGCGCGAGGTGCGCGAGAAGCGCGGCCTCTATGTGGCCGATGTGGCCGCCGAGCTGTTGTTGACGGAGGAACAGATCCGCGCCCTGGAGGAAAACGATTTTGATCATTTCACCGCGCCCCTCTTTGTGAGGGGATATTTGCGCAAATACGCCGCGTTGCTCGGTATCCCGGCCGAGCCGCTCATCAAGGCCTTTGAAAACATCGGCCTGGAAGGGCCTTCGCTGCAGGCGGAGTTGACCTCCAGCATTCCACGCCCCCGGCGTTTCAATCTGGAACTGACGGCGGGCGTCCTGGTGGCCGTGGGGGTGCTGATCCTGGCCCTGGTATGGTTGTTTTCCGGCGGTGAGGAAGAGGAGGCGGTGGCCGTGGCGCCGGAGACGGTGGTGGAAGACGCCAGCGAAGACATGGTCCTGCTGGACGAGCCCCTTGCCGGGGTGGGTGGAATACTGAGCCAGGACGAGGCGCTGATTTCCAGCGCCCTGGAGGCGGAAACACCGCCACCGGTCCCCGCCGCGGAGCCGCCGCAGGCGGCGCAGGCCGGGCCCGCCGAGGAAACCGTCGCCCCCGAGGCGCCGCCCCCCGACCGCTTGTTGTTGCAGTTTGATGACGACTCCTGGGTGGAGATCACGGATGCCCGCGGCAAGCGTCTGTTTTTCGATCTGGGCCGGGCCGGACAGACCCGCCTCCTGGAAGGGGAGGCGCCATTCGAAATCCTGCTGGGGAATGCGCCGGCCGTGCAAATTGAATATAATGGCGAGCCCTACAACCACAAACGCTTCAACCGCAAGAATGTGGCCCGCTTCACGCTGGGCGGCAGCGGATAAGGGTTCCTGCACATGACTGCTCACAATCCCGTCAAACGCCGTCCCTCGCGCCAGATTCATGTGGGCCGGGTGCCCATCGGAGGCGATGCGCCCATCGCCGTGCAGAGCATGACCAACACGGAAACCTGTGACGTTGCGGCCACGGTGGCCCAGATCCGCGCCATTCAGGACGCGGGGGCGGATATTGTGCGGGTGTCCGTGCCCACCATGGACGCCGCCGAGGCCTTTGGCGCCATACGCCGCGAGGTGGATATTCCCCTGGTGGCGGATATCCATTTCGATTACCGGATCGCGTTGCGGGTGGCGGAGCTGGGCGCGGACTGCCTGCGCATCAATCCCGGCAACATCGGGCGCGAAGACCGCGTGCGCGCCGTGGTGGACAGCGCCCGGGACCATAACATTCCCATCCGCATCGGCGTCAATGCCGGCTCCCTGGAGAAGGAACTGCTGCAGAAATACGGCGAGCCCAATCCCCAGGCCATGGTGGAGTCGGCTCTTCGCCACGTGGACATCCTCGACCGGCTGGATTTCCAGGACTTCAAGGTGAGCCTCAAGGCCTCGGAGATCTTCATGACCGTCGCCGCCTACCGCGAACTGGCCGGGCGCATCGAGCAGCCCCTGCACCTGGGGATCACCGAGGCCGGCAGCCTGCGGGCGGGCACCGTCAAGTCCGCCATCGGCATGGGCATGCTGCTGGCGGAGGGAATCGGCGACACCATCCGCGTCTCCCTGGCCGCGGATCCCGTGGAGGAGGTCAAGGTGGGCTTCGACATGCTGAAGAGCCTGCACCTGCGCAGCCGCGGCATCAATCTCATCGCCTGCCCTTCGTGCTCGCGCCAGCGCTTCGATGTGATCGCCACGGTCAATGCCCTGGAGCAGCGACTGGAGGATATCAAGGAGTCCCTGGACGTGGCGGTCATCGGCTGCGTCGTCAACGGCCCCGGCGAGGCCAAGGTGGCGCATATCGGGCTCACGGGCGGCTCGCCCAATCTGCTCTACATCAATGGCAGGCCCGACCACAAGGTGAGCGACGAGCAGTTGCTGGATGAACTGGAAGACACCATCCGCGATTATCTCAGGAAGCGCGCGGCCCAGGGGGACAGTGCCGCTCTTCCCGCCGCCCCCCATGCCGCCGTCGTGGAGATGGACGGCGGGCGTTCCTGAGCATCGCCAAGCCGATACCCTGATTCCGGAAAGACACAGTGGCCAAGAGCATACAGGCAATACGCGGCATGCACGACATTCTGCCCGGGGACATTCCCGCGTGGCAGCGGCTGGAAGCCGTCTTTCGCGAACTGGCGCACAGCTATGGCTATGGCGAGATCCGCATGCCCCTGGTGGAGAAGACCGAGCTGTTCGTGCGCACCATCGGCGAGGTGACGGACATCGTCGAGAAGGAGATGTATACCTTCACGGATCTCAACGGCGACCAGTTGACCCTGCGCCCGGAGGGCACGGCGGGATGCGTGCGCGCCTGCATCGAACATGGCCTCATCCACAACCAGGTGCAGCGCCTGTGGTACTGCGGTCCCATGTTCCGACACGAGAGGCCCCAGAAGGGGCGCTACCGCCAGTTCTATCAGATCGGTGTCGAGGCCTATGGCATGGCGGGGCCGGATGTGGATGCGGAACTGATTCTGATGACTGCCCGCCTGTGGAAACTGCTGGGCATCGAGGGGCTGGAACTGCAACTCAATTCCCTGGGCTCCCGGGAGGCGCGCCGCGCCTATCGTGATGTTCTGGTAGACTACATGGCGGCGCACGAGGCGCGGCTGGACGAGGACAGCAGGCGCCGCCTGCACAGCAATCCGCTGCGCATACTCGACAGCAAGAACCCCGCCATGCAAGCCCTCATCGAGGCGGCGCCCCGCCTGGCGGATCATCTCGATGAGGATTCCGCGCGCCATTTCGAGGGCCTGCTGGCCCTGCTGGACGCCGCGGGCATTGCGTACACGGTCAATCCACGCCTGGTGCGCGGGCTGGACTATTACGAGAAGACCGTGTTCGAATGGGTGACCGACCGCCTCGGCGCCCAGGGCACGGTGTGCGCGGGGGGGCGCTATGACGGCCTGATTGAACATCTGGGCGGGCGCCACACGCCCGCCGCCGGTTTCGCCTTGGGCATGGAACGGCTGCTGGCATTGCTGGAGGAAGGAGGGGCGCGGGCCGCGGCCACGCCGCCGCACATCTATTTCGTCATTGCCGGCGAGGGCCTGGCCTCCCTGGGACTCGAACTGGCCGAATCCCTGCGCGACTGGCGGCCGGGATTGGGGGTGGTAGTCAACTGCGGCGGCGGCAGCCTCAAGAGCCAGATGAAAAAGGCGGACAAGAGCGGCGCGGCTCTGGCCCTCATCCTGGGTGAGGACGAGGCACAACGGGGCGAGGTCGCCATCAAGTTCCTGCGCGAGAAACGGCCGCAGGAAGGCGTGCCCCAGGCGGAGCTGAAGACCCGTCTTGAGAGGCTGCTGGACGGCAACGGAGCATGAAATTTAACAACGGTATTTGAGGAAGACGACGTGAGCGCATACGAAACCGATGATCAACAGGTGGAGGCCATCAAGAAATGGTGGCGGGAAAATGGCAAGGCACTCATTTTCGGCGCCGTGCTGGCCGTGGCGGGCGTCGGGGTGGGAAGCTACTGGTTCCAGTACCAGAGCGGCCGCGCCGAGTCCGCCTCGGTCGAATACGGCCAGTTGCTGAGCGAGCTGGGACAGGATAATCGCGAGGCCGTCCTCAAGCGGGGGGAATTCCTCGTCAATACCTATCCCAAGACGGGTTACGCGGCCCTTGCCGCGCTCATCGTCGCCAAGGCGCGCGTCGAGGCCGGGGAGATGGCCGCGGCCCGCGCTCAGTTGCAGTGGGTGATCGACAACGCGGACCAGCCCGAACTGAAGAACGTTGCGCGCCTGCGCCTGGCGCGCATTCAACTTGCCGAGGGGAATGCCCAGCAGGCTCTCGCCACGCTGTCGGGCATCGAGGGCAACGCCTTTGCCGCGGCGGCCGAGGAAATCCGTGGTGATGCCTACATGGCGCAGGGCGACACGGGAGCGGCGCGCACCGCCTATCAGAAGGCCCTCGATGTCAGCGAGCCCGGCTCGGACACGCGCCTGCTGCGCATGAAGCTGGATAATATCGGCTCGCCGCTGAAGGCGGATGCCTAGACCGCATTTCTCACCAGGATGGCGGGCCAGGGAAATTCCCTGATCATGAACCGCCGTTCGCATCCGCGTTTTGCGGGCATGCCCGTCAAACGCGGGCGCACTCAGGCAATGGAGACATGAACATCTATCGCTTTTTTCCCTGTTTCGCGGTGCTCCTGGCGGCCATTCTGCTGCTTGGCGCCTGCAGCATCACCGTCGAGGAGAAGAGCGATGCGCCGCGCCTCAGATATCTCCCCGGTGAGCTCGAGATCGGGCAGTTGTGGTACCGCCAGTCCCAGAGCGGCCATATGCTCGATGAAGTGCAGCTGGAATTCATACTGGGGCAGGGCAAGCTGATCTTCGTCGATCTCCATGGTTACATCACGGCTCTGCGGCTCAAGAACGGGCGCAAGCTGTGGGCCTTCGCCGTGCCGCCCGATCCCGACAGGGGGGATGGCCAGATCCTGTTGTCCGGCGGACTGGGCAAGGGGGAAGGGCTGATCCTCTTCGGCACACGGGAAGGGGAAGTGATCACCTTGTCGCTGGAGGATGGCAGCGAGCACTGGCGGGCCTGGATCTCCAGCGAAATCATTTCTCCGCCGGTGATAGATGGCGACACGGTGGCCGTGCATGCCAACGATGGCAGAATTTTCGGTCTCGACGCGGCGGACGGCAGGCGCCTGTGGGTATTCGAGAGCACGGTGCCGGCTCTGTCCCTGCGTGGCACCAGCATGCCGGTGATTCATGGCCGGCAGGTGATCGTGGGACTGGCGGGCGGCAAGGTGGTGTCCCTCTCCCGGCGCGAGGGGAAGGTGTTGTGGGAAACCGTGGTGGCGGTTCCCGAGGGCCGCTCCGAACTGGAGCGCATCGTCGATATCGATGGCACGCCCGTGGTCCGCGACGGGGTGGTCTATGTGGCAGCCTACCGCGGGCGGGTGGCGGCGCTATCGATTGCCACGGGGCGCATTCTGTGGGCGCGTGATATGTCTTCTTTTCACAGCGTGGCGGTGGACGAAGGGCAGGTCTACGTGGCCGACGACCAGGACCGTTTGTGGGCCCTGGACCGGAGCAGCGGCGCCGTGCTGTGGCGTCAGGATAGCCTGCTCAAGCGGGAAATCACCGCGCCGGTGCTTTATGACGGTACCCTCGTGGTCGGAGATGGCGCGGGCTATGTGCACTGGATCTCCAAGACCGATGGCGAGATCGTCGCCCGCCATGAACTCAGCAGCGTGGGATTCAATCTCCCCCCTCTGGTGGCGGACGGAGCCCTGTATCTCAAGGACCGGCACAATGCCATTTTCGCCATCAGCGCCAGGCGCAAGGAAGAAAAGCGGCGCGGATTCTTTGAGAGCATGTTTGCCCCCGGGCAGCCCGCGCCGGAATAGGCTCACGCCGAGCGCCGCACGCCATGAAACCCGTGATTGCCCTGGTCGGCCGGCCCAACGTCGGCAAATCCACGCTCTTCAACCGTCTCACCGCCAGCCGGGATGCCCTGGTGGCCGATGTACCCGGCCTGACGCGGGACCGCCAGTATGGCGTGGGACGGGTGGGGCAGCGGCCTTTCATTGTGGTCGACACGGGGGGACTCAGCGGGGAGCACGAGGCCATCGATCATCTCATGGCGGAGCAGGCCCTGCTCGCCGTGGAGGAGGCCGACGTGGTGCTGTTGCTGGTGGATGGGCGCGAGGGACTCAATTCCAGTGACGAGGCCATCGCCCGGCAACTGCGGCCCTTCGGGAAGCGGCTCGTCCTGGTGGTCAACAAGACCGAGGGGCTGGAAAAGAATGTCGCGGGCGCCGAGTTCCACGCCATCGGCATCGGCGAACAGTACTATATTTCCTCCGCCCACGGGCACGGCATCAGCACGCTCATCGAAGGCGTACTGGCGGACTTCCCCGTGGAGGAGGGCGAAGCCGGGGAGGAAGAACAGGGCACCCGCATCGCCGTGGTGGGGCGCCCCAATGTGGGCAAGTCCACTCTGGTGAACCGCCTGCTGGGAGAGGAGCGGG
>WGFB01000044.1 GCA_015492435.1 Gammaproteobacteria bacterium
GGGTGATATCGGACAAGGTTTCCCCCTCATCCGCGACGGGTGGGGCCGGGCGGGCCGCGCCACCCTCCTCCCCGGGTGCGGTGGGTCCAGCGTCCCCGCGCACCCGGATGGGCACCGACAACCTGAACGGCGCCAGCCCCAATGGCCGCACGATGCCCAGCTCCCCCGCGATGGGCCCCGCGGCGGGCGCGGCCGGCACCGCTTCCCGGCTCCCGCCGCGGGCGGCGCTGCGCTCCTCCGCCCGTGGCGGGGTCCCGTCTCCCGCGGAAGCAGGCGCGCCTGGCTCGCCTGGCGATGGGGGGGACTCCCGCGCGGGGGAAGGAGCGGGCTCGGCCGTGCCAGCTCCGGCCACAGCGCCGCCGGCCGCGCCCGGCATGCCCCAGGAACGCCCCTCGATGGTGGCGCGGATCTCCCTGCTGATCTTTTCCACGTGACCGTGCTCATAGAGCAGTTGCTCAACCAGTTTGTCGGCGAGCACGACAATGACGACGCGGCGGTTCTGAGCCCGGCCCTCGGGCGTATCGTTGCTCGCGACGGGACGGTATTCGCCATAACCCTGGGCCACCATGCGTTGCGGCGAGATACCGTTGTCCATGAACAGGCGCACCACGCTGGAGGCCCGCGCCGCCGACAGCTCCCAGTTGGAAGGATAGACCACGGTATGAATGGGCACATTGTCCGTGAACCCCTCCACGCGGATCGAATTGTCGTGATCCGCCAGGATGCGCGCCACTTCCTCCAGGACGGGCACCGCCGAGGCCTGCAGCACGGCGCTGCCGCTGGGAAAGAGCACACTGTTGCGGATTTCCACCTCGACCCACAAGGCCTCCTGATGAACGGTGATGAGACCCTTCTTCACCAATTCCGACAGGGCCTCTCTCACATCATCGGCGATCTTCTCCAGAACGACCCGGTCTCCCCCCTCCTCGAATTTCTCCTCGATGAGCGGATCCCGCGGCCTCCCCTCCTCGTTCTCGTTCTGAGAGATGAACATCTTGGGCAGCTTCACCAGGCCGGGGCTGCGCAGATCCTCCTGGGCCGTGGACACCACGGGCGACTTGGAGGGCGAGCCTACCTGGATGGGCAGCAGGGACTTGGGGGAGGATCGGAAGGCCGCCACCAGGGCGTCCGACAATACGCGGTACTTGCCCTCGTTGACGGAGGAAATGGAATACATGACGACGAAGAAGGCGAACAGCAGGGTAATGAAGTCGGCATAGGACACCAGCCACCGCTCATGGTTTTCATGTTCCTCATGTGGTTTCTTGCGGGCCATGAATCCATCTGTACTCAGGCCGCGCCCCCGGCGGCTTCATGGTTATCAGGATAAATGCTCATTTGCCCAGATATCCCTGCAGCTTGGTTTCGATGTTGCGCGGGTTCTCGCCCTCGGCGATGGACACCACGCCCTCGATGATCATCTCCCTGAACTGGGTCTGGGAGTGTATGAGGCTCTTGAGCTTGTTGGCCATGGGCAGAAAAAAGAGATTGGCGAAACCGACGCCGTAAATGGTGGCCACGAAGGCCACGGCGATACCCGGCCCCAGTTTGCTGGGATCGGCAAGATTGTTCATCACGTGAATGAGACCCATGACCGCGCCGATAATGCCGATGGTGGGGGCATACCCCCCCAGGCCCTCATAGACCTTGGCGGCCTGGGTATCCTGGTATTCCTTGGCGCTCAGCTCCACTTCCATGATATTGCGTATGGCCTCCGGCTCGCTGCCGTCCACCAGCAGTTGCAGCCCCTTTCGGGCAAACAGCTCGGGTTCGTTCTCCGCCAGGGACTCCAGCCCCAGCAGGCCTTCCTTGCGTGCGATATTGCTCCAGTTGACGATTTTCTCGATGGCCTCCGCCGCGGCCAACTTGGGCGGCATGAAGACCCAACTGGCCATTTTCAGCGCGCTCATGAAGGTGGCCATGGGGCTTTGCAGCATGACGGCGCCCACGGTGCCGCCCATCACGATGACGAAGGCGGTGATCTGCATCAGCGACGAGGTATGACCACCCTCGAGGATGTTGCCCCCGAGAATGGCGGCCAATGCAACAACGACTCCGATTATGCTCAGGATATCCAATGACTGGCCCCTTCACTCAATAACGCGCCGATCTCGTCCAGTGGCAGGATGCGATCGGACAGACCCGCCTCGGCAACCGCCACGGGCATCCCGGCGACGACGCAACTCGCTTCGTCCTGGACCCACACGGTGGCGCCCCTGGCTTTCAACTCCCGGGCGCCTTCCCGGCCATCCGCGCCCATGCCGGTCAAAACAATTGCAAGCACCTTGCCACCGGCCGCCCTGGCGGCCGAGGCAAAGGTGATGTCCACGCAAGGCTTGTAGGTCTGGTCGCTCGTGGCGGGCCGGACGCGCGCCACATAGGCGCCCCCTTGCTTCTCGATCTCCAACTGGGTGCCGCCCGGCGCCAGCACGGCGCTTCCAGGCCTCAGCTCATCGCGGTCCCCGGCATGCTTGACGCCGATCCGGCACAGGCTGTCCAGGCGCTGGGCGAAAGGCGGCGTGAAACTGCCCGGCATGTGCTGCAGCAGCACGATGGGCAATGGAAACTCCGCGGGCAGCGGACCCAGGACGCGCGGCAGGGCGGCGGGCCCTCCCGTGGAAGTCCCGATCAACAGCAGCTCATAGCGCGACAGATCAATCCGGCCGTGTCCGGCCTCGCTTGCCGGGCGCGGCGCCTCGGGCGCGCGGGAAGTGGCGGGCGGCCTGGCCTGCACCGCGCGCTCCAGCCCCCTGGCGCCGATGAGCCTGACCCGAGCGCGCAACTGGCGCTTGGCAAACTCGCGGTCGGAGGAGATCTCATCCATGTTCTTGGGCAGGAAATCCACCGCGCCCGCTTCGAGGGCGTCGAGCGTCGCCTTGGCGCCCTCCGTGGTAAGGGAGGAAAACATGAGAATGGGACAAGGACGCTGCGCCATGATGTGGCGCACGGCCGTGATCCCGTCCATGACGGGCATTTCCACGTCCATGGTAATAACGTCTGGCTGAAGATCCTGCGCCCTGTCGATCGCCTCGCGCCCGTTGGACGCCGTGCCGATCACCTCGATATGGCTGTCGGCATCGAGAATCTCGCACACTCTTTTTCTGATGAAAGACGAATCATCCACCACCAGCACGGAAACCGCCATATCCGACCTCTACATTCCGCTGGCGTAGCTTTGCAGCAAACCGGGCACATCGAGAATCAGCGAGATTCTGCCATCTCCTGTAATGGTTGCGCCTGCCATTCCGCGGGTACCCGTCAACAGGGCGCCCAGGGGCTTGATGACCACTTCTTCCTGGCCCAGCAGCTTGTCTACCACGAACCCCACCTGCTTTCCGCCCACCTTTACGACCACGATGTGGCCGCCTCCGGTCATATCTTCCTGGCAGGCACCCGGCCTGGCCAGCCACTTTCTGAGGTGGTAGAGAGGCAGGGCCACATCGCGGATCAGGATCACTTCCTTGCCGTCGATGTATTTGGTGTCGGCCTGGTCGAAGTGAAAGATCTCCGAAATGCTCCCCAGGGGCAGGGCGAAAACCTGTTCACCCACTTTGATCATGAGGGTGGGCATGATGGCCAGGGTCAGGGGCACCTTGATAATAATCTTGCTGCCCTTGCCCAGTTCGGACTCCACGTCCAGGGTGCCGTTGAGCTGGTTGATCTTGGTCTTGACCACGTCCATGCCCACGCCGCGGCCGGAGACATCGGAAATTTCGGTTTTAGTGGAAAAACCCGCCATGAAAATGAGCTGATAACACTCATGATCGGAGAGGCGCCTGGCAGCCTCCATGTCCATCATACCCTTCTCCACGGCACTGCGCCGGATCTTTTCGGCATCCATGCCGGCACCGTCGTCGGAAATGGTCAACAGGATATGGTCACCCTCCTGCTGCGCGGACAGCACAATGGTGCCATTGCGCGGCTTGCCCGCCTTCTCCCGGACCTCCGGCAACTCGATGCCGTGGTCCACCGCATTCCTGACCAGATGGACGAGGGGATCGGACAGGGCCTCGACGAGATTCTTGTCCAGATCCGTATCCTCGCCCACCAGCTTGAGGGTGATTTCCTTGTTCATGTTGCGCGCCAGGTCCCGCACCACCCTGGGAAAACGGCCAAAGACCTTCTTGATGGGCTGCATGCGGGTTTTCATGACGGCCATCTGCAAATCGGAGGTCACCAGATCCAGATTGTCGACCGCCATGGAAATATGCTCATCCGCGTGAACCGATTCCAGCGTGGTGAGCCTGTTGCGCACCAGCACCAGTTCGCCCACCAGATTCATGATATCGTCCAGGCGGCTGGTATCGACCCGCACGGTGGTTTCGCCCTGGGGCACCGCGGTTTTTTTCTGGCCTGTCCTGGCTTCGTCCCTTTGCCCTGGAGGGGGCGTGGTGACCTTGATGCTGTCGGGTTTGGGCTCTGATGCAGCCGCGGGTTCGGCCTTGGGCGCCGGCTCAGTGCGGGGGTCCGGCTGCGCCGCCGGCACCTGGGCCTGCCCGGCGCTGGCGGATGCGCCAGGGGCGCCCTTGCCATGCAACTGATCGAGCAGCGCCTCGAATTCCTCATCGGTGATCTCATCGGAGGACGCGGGAGATGTTTCGGCGGCGGCCGGCGCCGGCGCGGCTTCCCGCGCCTGGGGGTCCGGGGCGCCACCGGGCGCGCCACTCCCATGGAGCTGGTCCAGGAGGGCCTCGAATTCGTCTTCTTCCATGGTGTCGTCACCCGCGGCCTGCGGATCCGGCTCCGCCTTGTCCGCGACCTGTGCTTCGACCGGTGGCGCTTCTGGCGCAGGGGTCTGCGGGGGAGTGGCACCGCCGCCCTCCGCGCCCTCCGGCGCCGTGTCGCCAGCCGGCACCGCCAGCTCCGTCAGCCTGTCCAGCAGGGCCTGGTCGGCCGGTTCCGGCTCCATGCCCTGGGCAATACTGTCGACCATCGAGGTGACGACATCATGGGCGTTGAGCACCACATCCATCAGCCCGGCATCGATTACCCGCTCACCCTGTCTCAGGACATTGAATACATCCTCCGTGCGGTGGCATACGGCAACCAGGGCCTCGATGCCGAGAAATCCCGCGCCGCCCTTGATTGTGTGATAGCCGCGGAACACCGCGTTCAGGAGGTCCGCGTCCTGCGGTCTCGATTCCAGCTCGACGAGCTGCTCGCCCAACTGTTCGATGATCTCCCCGGCCTCCACCAGGAAATCCTGAAGTATTTCTTCATCATCTGTGAATGACATGGTTCCGTTCTCAAAATCCCAGGCTGGACAACAGATCGTCCACTTCATCCTGGCTCTTCATGGCATCGCTGTCCTCGCGTCCAGGAATCTGCGGCCCCTGCAAACCTTCCTTGTTCCTCCCTCTTTTTTCCGTTTCCGTATGCTTGCTGCCGGGCGAGGAGAGCCTGATGATCGCCACCAGGCTTTCCTCAAGCTCCTGGACAAGGTTGATGACCCGGCGGATGGTCTGTCCCGTCAGATCCTGAAAATCCTGCGCCATCAGGATATCGTTGAGGGATTCGCGCAACAGGCCGGTCTGGTCCGAGGAAGCATCCAGATAGCTTCCAATCTCGCGCGCCATGGCGCGGAACTCGTCGGCGTTCATGTCACGCGACACGAATTTTTTCCATTTGTCGCGGATGTCGCTGGTGCTGGCGACGATTTCATCGCATATGGGAATAGCCTTCTCCACCGCGCCCAGGGTCTTGTGGGCGGCCCGGTCGGTCATCTCGATAACATAGTTGAGGCGTTCCTTGGCGTCCGGAATCTCGTGATGAGCCAGATCCGCCATGCGGTCGTCTATCTCGATGCCGCACAGGGTGCTGTGCAGCTCGCGGGTGAGCTTGCCCAGTTCCTGGTAGACCTCTGTTTCGTGAATCCGCGTCAGGCCACCCAGCGCCTTCTCCGCCCCTTCGCGATCACCGGCCTCCAGGAAGCCGACCAGATCGCGAGCCTGTCGCAGGCATTGTTCATTGTTCAGGATTCCGTTGCTCATGGAGGGCCACCCTGTTCTTATTGGTTCTTGCCTGCCTCTATCCTCTCGAAGATTTTTTCGATCTTCTCCTTCAAGGTTGCGGCGTTGAAAGGTTTGACGATATAGCCGTTGACGCCCGCCTGGGCCGCCTCGATGATCTGTTCCTTCTTGGATTCGGCGGTAACCAGCAAGACTGGCAGTGAGGAGAGTTCAGCATCGGCGCGCACTGCCTTGAGCAGGTCGATTCCCTGCATGCCGGGCATGTTCCAGTCCGATATGAGAAAATCGTAACCGCCCCCCTTGAGCATGGGCAGGGCCGTATTGCCATCATCCGCCTCGCTGGTATTGTTGAACCCCAGGTCACGCAACAGGTTCTTGATGATCCTCCGCATGGTGGAAAAATCATCGACGATCAGGATTTTCATGTTCTTGTCCAAAGCTACCTCCAAATACCGGGTCAGTCATCCGAAACCAGATGACCAAGCCGTGACTGTAATCTGATCAGTGCCTGGCTGTGAATCTGGCTTACCCTGGATTCACTGACGCCAATCACTGCCCCGATTTCACGCAGATTGAGATCCTCGACATAATAGAGTGTCAACACCAGGCGCTCCCGCTCCGGCAGGCCGTCGATGGCCGCGGCCAGACAGCGCTTGTTGTCTTCCTTCTGTACTCCCTCGAAGGGACCGGAGATGCCCTTGTCGATGCGCGATTCAATAGACTCCTCTCCGTGCCCCATGTCCTCGAAACTCAACAGGCGGCAACCGCTGGCGTCCTGGAGGGTCTTGTGATATTCCTCCAGCGACATATCGAGCAGCTCCGCGACCTCGTGATCGCGCGCGTCCCTGCCGGTTTCGTTCTCTATTGCGCGCACCGCCTCCGCCACCTGGCGGGCCTTGCGGTGAACCGAACGCGGCGCCCAGTCGCCCTTCCTGATCTCGTCCAGCATGGCGCCGCGTATGCGGATGCCGGCATAGGTCTCGAAACTGGCGCCCTGCCCCGAATCGTAGTTGCGCGCCGCCTCGATCAGGCCGATCATGCCCGCCTGCATCAGATCGTCCACCTGCACGCTCGGGGGCAGCCTGCTCATGATGTGATAGGCGATGCGCTTGACCAACGGAGCGTACTGATCCACCAGTTGCGCCAGTTCGTTGTCATCTTGCTTCTGAGAGGAGTACATAGCCACGTTATTCATATACTGTTGCCACTTTCTCGTTGGAATTCCTGAAGAGTCTCTCTACAAAAAATTCGATGCCCCCGCTCGCGGCGCGGGGAACAGGCCACTGCGCCGACTTCTGGGCGATCTTCTTGAAGGCCATGGACGCCTTGCAGCGCGGATAGGCATCCACCACCGCTCTCTGCTTCTTGATGGCCTTTTTGAGATAGTCATCGTAGGGAACCGCGCCGATGTAATTGAGCGCCACGTCCAGGAAGCGGTCGGTGACCTTGAGCAGTTTCTTGTACAGATCCATCCCCTCCTGGGCGCTGTGCACCATGTTGGCCAGCACACGGAAACGGTGGATGCCGTGTTCTCTGCTGAGAAGCTTGATCATGGCGTAGGCGTCGGTAATGGAAGCCGGCTCGTCGCACACCACGACGATGACCTCATGGGACGCCTTGACGAAGGTCACCACACTGTCCGTGATCCCGGCGGCGGTATCGATGAGGAGGATGTCCGGGTTGAAACTCAGTTCGCTGAAGGCGCGGATCACGCCCGCATGCTCGGCATGATTGAGCTGCACCATGTCCTTGACGCCGGAAGAGGCCGGTATGATACGGATCCCTTCCGGCCCGCGCACCATGATCTCTTCCAGGGTCCGCTCCCCGCTGATGACGTGTGACAGATTGCTGCTGGCCTGAATGCCCAGCAGGACATCCACGTTGGCGAGCCCCAGGTCGGCATCCAGCAACAGCACGTCGTTGCCCTGCCGCGCCAGGGATATGGCCATGTTGGCCGTGGTATTGGTCTTTCCGACGCCCCCCTTGCCGCTGGTGACCGAGATCACCCGCACGGGAGTGGGCTGAGCCATGTTGCGCAGGCCGCTGGCCTGTCCGCCGCTCAACTCAGAAGTAAGCATTGGCGACTTCCTTTCCAAAATTCATCTGCGCCAGATCCTCATCCAGCACCGTGCCGGCACGCTCCATGATTTCCACGCCACGCTCCACCAGGGTATGGGGCCGCGCCACATGGATGTCCTCGGGGACGCGCTGGCCGTCACAGACGTAGGTGATGGGCAGATGGTGCCTGATCGAGGCGCTGAAAGCGCCGCCTATGCTGGTGGCCTCATCCAGCTTGGTCAAGATACATCCGTCGGGTTCAAATACGTTGAATGCCTGCACTACGTCCTCCATACCTGACAATCGGGTTGTTGCGGAAAGGAGCAATACCTTTCTTATGTTTATCGTTTTGCTGTCCAGAATGCCTTTCTGTTGCCTTAGGTTCTCGTCGTGCTGCCCCATGCCCGCCGTGTCGATGATGACCAGACTGCGGTCCACCAGATCTTCCAGCACCTTGGACAATCCCTCGCGGCTGTCCGCCACCTTCACCGGCACGTCCAGAATCCGGCCATAGGTGCGCAACTGTTCGTGGGCTCCCACCCGGTAATTGTCGATGGTCACGAGCGCCACGTGACGGCTTCCGTAACGCAGGGCGTAACGGGCGGCGATCTTGGCGGCGGTGGTGGTCTTGCCGACCCCCGTCGGTCCAACGAGCGCCACGACGCCACCTTGGTCGAGAATATCGCAACGTGAAACGAGAATTTTCCGCGCCAGCGCCTTCATGGCCTGGCACCACAGACTGTCCATGTCGTGGTCTTCATGCAGCATGCCCGTGATCTCCTTGCACAGGGAAGATCCGATGCCCATTTTCATGAGGCGCTGCACGAGTTCGGCGCGCCGCGGATTGCGCCTGGCCATGTCCCCCCAGGCAAGCCCGGAGAGCTGGTTTTCGAGCATGAAGCGCAGGCTCTGCAACTCGCTGCGCATTTCCAGAAGCGTGGGTTCCTGGCTCCAGTAATTCTCATCGCGCGGCGCGGCGGGCCGGCTGGCGGCATGGGCCGTCTTCTCACCAGAATTCTCCGTATCGGGAGTGGAACGTTCTGCCTGCCTGGATACGCCTTGGTCCAGCATGGTTTCGTCGAAATCAACGGCGGCGACGATCTCCACCCCGCCGTTGACACGCTGATTCGAGAGGATCACGGCATCCGGCCCCTGTTCCTCGCGGACCTTGTTGATGGCCTGGCGGATGGTCGGGGCAAAATAACGTTTGATGTTCATTGCAGCTTTTCCCGTTCCGTTGTGCGGCGTTGGCTCCGGCTACCGGCCCTATGCCTCATTCCTGCCGATGCAGGCAACAATCTTTATCTGCTTGCTGTCGGGTATCTCTTCATACGACAGAACATGCAGCGCTGGAATCGAGTGTTTCACAAAACGCGCCATCACCGGGCGCAGGGCGGATGAAACCAGCAGCACCGCCGGCTGATTCGCCAATTCCTGGTTCTGCGCGGCCTGCGCCAGCGACTGATGAATGCGCTCCGCAAGTCCAGGCTCGATTCCCAGCCCGGCGCTCGCGCCAGGCTGCATACTCTCTTGCAATAAGCGTTCCAGGCCCTGGTCGAGAGTGATGACGGGCATTTCCCTCTCTATGCCATTGATATTCTGTACGATCATCCTGCCCAGAGCGACGCGCAGCTTGGCGGTCAAAACGCCGGGATCTTGACTCTGGCTTGCCTCCGTGGCCAGGCATTCCGCGATGGTGCGCATATCCTTGAGGGGAATCTTTTCTTCCAGCAGGTTGCGCATCACCTTGTGCACCACACCCAGGGACAGGGTATCGGGCACCAGCCCCTCCACCAGCTTGGGACTGGTCTTGGCAAGATTGTCGAGAAGCTGCTGCACTTCCTCGCGGCCCAGCAGTTCGTGGGCATGGGTCTGCAGCTCATGGCTGAGATGGGTGGCAATGACCGTGGTGGCGTCGACGACGGTATAGCCCATGGTCTGCGCCTGATCCCTCTGGTTGGGCTCGATCCACACGGCGTCCATCCCGAACGCGGGATCCTTGGTGGCGATGCCGGACAGGGTGCCGAACACCTGGCCGGGATTGATGGCCAGTTCACGCTCCGGGTAGATCTCGCCCTCTCCCACGGTCACGCCCATCAGGGTCAGGCGGTAGACGCTGGGGGACAGCTCCAGATTGTCCCGGATATGAACCGACGGGATCAGAAAGCCCAGTTCCTGGGTCAGTTTCTTGCGCACGCCTTTGATGCGCGCCATGAGCTGGCCGCCCTGATTCCTGTCCACCAGGGGAATGAGCTTGTATCCCACCTCCAGCCCCACGGTGTCCACGGGCGCCACGTCGTCCCAGCTCAGCTCCTTGGGCTCGGCGGGCTTCTCTTCCTCGGGCGGCGCCTCCAGCGCCTTGGTCTCATCCTCCTGTTTCCGCCGGCTCTGGGCGATGAAAAAGGCGCCGAGCCCGGATACCGCGGCGAGGCCGAGAAACACGGCATTGGGCATGCCGGGCATCAGTCCCAGGACGCCCAGGATGGCGCTGGTCACCCCGAGGGTGCGGGGATGGTCCAGCAACTGGCTGGTGATATGGCCGCCCATGTCCTGATCGCTGGAGACGCGGGTCACCATGATGGCCGCGGCCGTCGACAGCACCAGGGAAGGCAGTTGCGCCACCAGGCCGTCTCCGATGGTGAGAAGGGTGTAATTTCTCATTGCCTCGGAGAAGGCCATGTCATGCTGCATGAGACCGATGGACAGCCCGCCGATGATATTGATGAACAGAATGAGGATGCCGGCAATGGCGTCGCCACGCACGAATTTGCTGGCGCCGTCCATGGACCCGTAGAAATCGGCCTCGGCCACCACCTCGGCGCGCCGCTGCTTGGCCTCCTCCTGGTCGATGATGCCGGCGTTGAGGTCGGCGTCGATGGCCATCTGCTTGCCGGGCATGGCGTCGAGGGTGAAGCGCGCGCTGACTTCCGAGATGCGTCCCGCGCCCTTGGTGACCACGACGAAATTGATGATGACCAGGATGGCGAACACCACCAGGCCGACGGCGTAGTTGCCGCCAATGACGAACTCGCCGAAAGCCTCGATGACGTTACCCGCGGCCGCGGTGCCCGTATGGCCCTCCAGGAGCACCACGCGGGTGGAGGCGATATTGAGCGCCAGGCGCATGAGGGTGGCCAGCAGAAGCACCGTGGGAAAGGTGGAGAAATCGAGGGGCCGGCGGGAATAGACAGTTGCCAATACGACGATCATGGCCAGGGCGATATTGAAGGTAAAGGCGATATCCAGCACCATGGGCGGCAAGGGGACAACCAGCATGGCGAGGATTGCCATCAGCAACAGGGGCGCGCCCAGCATGGCGCTCTTCGCCGGCATGTTGAAATTGGTGAGTACATTCGCGTTTGCCATCAGTCTGTCCTCGAACTTCTTGGTATCATCGGTCAGGAGTCGTATCTCATGTCTTCGGGTATGTCGAGATCATCCATGGCCGGCACTTCGTCCTCGCCGCGCCAGGCCTTGCCCCGCAACTGGTAGGCATAGGCCAGCACCTGCGCCACGGCCAGAAAGAGGCCGGCCGGTATTTCGTCCTCCAGTTCGGTGGTATGGAACAGGGCGCGCGACAGGGGCGGCGCGGAGACGATGGGCACGCTGTGTTCCAGGGCCAGCGTGCGGATGCGCAGGGCGATCATGTCCTTGCCCTTGGCCACCACCACGGGCGCCGACATGGTTTCCTGGTCATAGCGCAGGGCCACGGCATAGTGGGTGGGATTGGTGATCACCACGTCGGCCGCGGGCACCTCGTCCATCATGCGCCGTTGGGAGATCTCGCGCTGCACCTCGCGCACCCTGCGTTTCAGTTCCGGGCTGCCGTCCGTCTCCTTGAACTCGTCCTTCACCTCCTGGCGCGTCATCTTCAACTGGCGGGTGAAGTCCCACAATTGAAAGGGAACGTCCACCGCGGCGATGAGAATCATGGCGCAACTGAGCAGCAGGAACGCCCAGGCCAGGAGCCGTCCTGCATCGGCAAGCGCCGTCATGACGGACTGGCTGCCCAGGGCCAGCAACGCGTCCACGTTGTTCCACAGGAAAAGCAGGGCAACGACCAGCACGATGGAGAATTTGGCCAGCGCCTTGACCAGTTCCATCAGCCCCTTGGCGGAAAAGATGCGCCCCATCCCCTTGACGGGGTCCATCTTGCTCCATTTGAACGCCATGGCCTTCATGCTGAACGACCAGCCGCTCAGCGCCATGGGCGACAGCACAGCCATAACGAGCAGAATCATGATAAAGGGCGTAAAGACCAGCAGGGCGTCCTTGACCGCGCCAAGAAAGCCCGGCACAAGGGCATTGGCATCCATGACGGTGGCGCGGTCGACGGCCAGGGTGCCGCGCATGATATCGAGGATCCCGTCTATCATGTTGTCGCCCATCAGCAGCAAGGCGCCGGACGCTGCCAGCAGTACCGCCATGGTGGTCAACTCACGCGAGCGCGGAACCTGTCCCTTGTCGCGCGCGTCCGCGCGCTTCTTGGGGGTCGGTTGTTCGGTTTTTTCCTGTGCCTTGTCCTCTGCCACGCCTCAGCCTCCTTGCATGATCCTGCCCAGGGACAGGAACGCATTGTCGAGGATACTGGAAAACTGAGGCACGAATACCGGCAGGGAAACCAGCATGAAAACGAAGCCGAGCGTCAGTGTCACCGGGAATCCCACGGCGAAGATATTGAGCTGCGGGGCGGCGCGCATCATGACGCCAAAGGAAATATTGACCAGCAGCAGCGCCGTGACCGTCGGCAGGGCTATGAGGACCGCGCCCTTGAAAATCCACGCCGCCCAGGAGAGCAACTCCCAGATGCCCGTGGTGCCCACATTCAGCACATCGATGGGAATTGTGCGGAAGCTGTCCACCAGAACCTCGATCAGGATGAGATGCCCGTTCAGCGCCAGGAAGACAAGAGTGGCCAGCACCACGTAAAACTGGCTGATCACCGGCACGATGACGCCGTTGGCCGGATCGTTCATCTGCGCAAAACCCAGCCCCATGGTCATCCCGATCACCTGGCCTCCCGATTCCACGGCGCTGAAGACCATGCGCAGCATGAATCCCATCATCACGCCCACCAGGATCTGGGTCATGACGTTCAAGACGCCATGCAGGCTGAATGGCTCGATGAAATCCGCGGGTGGCAGCAGCGGCACGATGATGATGGTCAGGGCCAGGATCAGCCCGATCTTGACGCGCGCGGGCACGATGCGGGTGCCAAGAATCGGGGCCACCGCCACGATGGCGGAGATGCGCGCGAAGGGATAGAGATAACTGGCCAGCAGGGTGATGAGCGCTTCGCTGTCGATGGTCACTGCCGGGATTCCCCCGCGGTCATCCGATCAGCAGCGGAATTTCTTCGAAAAGCCGCGTGGTATAGTTGACCACGGTCTGCACGATCCACGACCCCCCGAATATCATGACGGCGAACATGACGAGCAGCTTGGGTATGAAGCTCAGGGTCTGTTCGTTGATCTGCGTGGCGGCCTGAAACATGCTGATCAGCAGGCCCACGCCCAGCGCGGGCAGCAACAGCAGGGAAATGATCAACACGGTGATATAGATGGCATTCTGGCCAATGGTGACGACTGATTCAGGGGTCATGACAAATGCTCCCTAGGCGTAGAAACTCGATGCCAGCGTGCCCATGATCAAGGACCAGCCATCCACCAGCACGAAAAGCATGATCTTGAAGGGCAGCGAGATGATCAGGGGGGATAGCATCATCATGCCCATGGACATAAGGACGCTGGCCACCACCAGGTCGATGATCAGGAAGGGGATGAAGATCAGGAAGCCGATCTGGAAGGCCGTCTTCAGCTCGCTGGTGACGAAGGCCGGCACCAGCAGGGAGAAGGGAACATCCTCCGGGGACGCGATCTCCTCCCCGCCGCTGATCTCCGAGAACATGGTGATGTCGCTCTCCCTGGTCTGCGAAAGCATGAAAGTGCGGAAGGGCGTCACCGCGGTCTGCATGGCCTCCTCGGCGGAAATCTTCTCATCCATGTAGGGTTCCAGGGCGTTGCTGTAGACATCGCTGAAGACCGGCATCATGATGAAGATGGTCAGGAAGAGCGCCAGGCCGATGAGTGTCTGGGTGGTCGGGGTCTGCGCCGTGCCCAGGGCCTGCCTGAGAATGGCCAGAACAATGATGATGCGGGTAAAGGAGGTCATCATCATCAATGCCGCCGGCAGCAGCGTCAGCACGGTCATCAACAACAGGATCTGAATACTCAGGGAATAGGTCTGCTCCCCGTTTTCCCCTCCGGTCACGGTCAGCGCCGTCAGTCCCTGGTCCGCGGAGACGGCGCCCGCGGGCAGGACGACAAGAAGAAAAATGGCAAAGATGGTCTTCATGGGCGTATCTTGTTCTTGATTTCCTTTTTCAGACAGGCGGAGAACCCCGATTCCCCGGCATCCTCCACGTCTCCCTCTTTCGCCCGCTCGATGACGGGCTCCTCGAACACGTGCAGGGTCTGGATCCGGCCGGGCGACACGCCCAGCATGATCTGGGTCTCCCCCGCCTGCAGGATGATGACCTTTTCGCGCTGGCCCACCGAGATGCCCGCCACCACCTTCATATCGTCGTTCAACATGCCGTGCAGGCGGCCATAGCGGCGGAAGAACCAGGCGCCGGCGAAAATCATGCCCACCACCAGAATCAGGCTGGTGATGATCTGCATGATCTGGGAAACCGACGCGGCCTGCGCTTCCATTGAGGATCCTCCCCTATGCGCTCACTTGAGCTTCTTGACCCGTTCCGCGGGACTGATGATATCGGTGAGGCGGATGCCGAATTTCTCGTTCACCACCACCACTTCGCCATGGGCGATAAGGGTGCCATTGACATTGACGTCCATGGGTTCCCCGGCCAGCCTGTCCAGCTCCACGACCGACCCCTGATTGAGCTTGAGCAGGTTGTTGATGGTGACCTTGCTGCGCCCGATCTCCACGGCGACGGTTACCGGGATGTCAAGGATCATGTCAAGGTTGGCATCGGCGAGGTTGCCGCCCTGGGACTCGTCCTCGAGGTTCTGAAAATCCGCCTTGACATAATCCTCCTGGGATGCGGCGGCACTCTGATCAGGCGAGGCCGCCGCCTCGCTCGCGGCCTGTTCCGCCAATGCGGCGCCCCAGTCGGCGTCGCTCCCCGCTTCGCTGTTTTCGATGTCTTCACTCATGGACCTTCTCCTGATGCAACTACCATTTGTTTGCTTCTCACGGCCGTACTGCCGATTTTTTCCGTGACCTTGATGGCACACTTGCCATTGGAGACCCCGAACCTGCCGCGGAACACCGGAATATCCTCTATGCGCGCCACGACATATTCCGGAATCTCCACCGGTATGATGTCCCCTTCCTTGAGTTCGTTGATCTCCCTGACGGACAGAGTCGTCTCCAGCAGGGTGCTGCTGATCTCCAGCTCGGCCATCATCAGCTCCTCGCGCAGGGCGATCACCCAGCGCTCGTCATTGTCGACGCGGTCGCTCTGCATGCCGGCGTCGAGCAGGTCGCGGATGGGCTCGATCATGGAGTAGGGCATGGTGATGTGCAGGTCGCCGCTGCCGCCCTCCAGTTCGATGTGGAAGGAGGACACCACCACCACCTCGCTGGGGCTGACGATATTGGCGAAATTGGGATTCACCTCCATGCTCTGATACTCGGGCGTGATCTCCATGACGGGGCTCCACGCCTCCTTCATGTTGACGAAGGCCTCGTCCAGCACCAGGCGGATGATGCGCTGCTCGGTTGGGGTAAACTCACGCCCCTCGATCTTGGCGTGAAAACGCCCTTCCCCACCGAAGAAATTGTCGACGATGGTGAACACCAGCTTGGGATCGAAGACCACCAGTCCCGTGCCGCGCAGGGGCTGGAAACGCACCAGGTTGAGGCTGGCGGGGACGAACAGGCTGTGCACGTATTCCGCGAATTTGAGCATCTGCACGCCGCTGGTGGATATCTCCGCGGTGCGCCGCAGCATGTTGAAGAAGGTGATTCTCAGGTAGCGGGCAAAACGCTCATTGATCATCTCCAGCGTCGGCAGGCGCCCGCGGACGATGCGGTCCTGGCTGTTGAAGTCATAACTGATGGCGTCGCCGTCATCACCATGATCCTCCGCCTCTGTCTCGACATCGCCATTGGTGACGCCGTGGAGCAGCGCATCGATTTCGTCCTGGGTAAGGAGATCGCTTCCAGACATATGCTTGCGCTTATTGCATTACGAAACTGGTAAAATACAACTCTTCAACGACCTTGTCGCCGAGCTGGTCCTTCATGATGCTCTGGACCTCAGCCAGGGCCTCTTCCCTGATTTTCTGCTTGCCCGTAAACGTGCTGATGGTCTCGTAATCCAGATCGCTGAGCATCATGAGCAGATTGTTGCGGATCAGCGGCAGGTGCTCCTTGATCCTGTCGGGCATGGTCTCGTCATAGGTCATGACTTCCATCTTCACCTGGAGGTAGCGTATCTGGTTGTTCTCCACGAAATTGACAATCAGCGGATCCCCCAGCTCGACGTAATGGGGCTTGGCGTTTTCATCCTTGCCCTTGGCCTTCTTTTTCTCTTCCTTTTTCGGGTCCGCGCCATCGCCTGCGTCCACCTGCTCGTGCGCGGGCGGACCGCCACTGAGCGCGCCGGTGAAGATCAATGTCGCGCCGACGCTCACCACCAGCAACAGCAGGACGGAAACCACGCTGAGAATGATCACCAGCAAATTGGATTTTTTCTTGGGCTTGGCTTGTGCTTCCGCCTCGTCATCATCGATCTGATCGTCAATGGCCATCTTCGACCCCTTCCTATGCTATGGCTGAAAGAAATAACCTTAACTCGTCATAGCAATAGGCATGCCAGCACAACCTCGGAAGCAGAAATATAATGATTACAAAGAGATATATTTCACGTTGCGCGCGATGTCATTTCTTTGACATCCCGGACCGGCGTCCTGAACGCCATGTGGACGGGATTGAATTCAGGGAGACGGGAGAAAGCGGGCGTAAAGCGCCGACACCCGGTCCCGGTAGCGGGCGGCGGAAAAGGACTCCCCGACCCAGGCCCTGCCCTCGCGTCCCATGGACACGATATCCGCGTCCGTCATGCGTGAGAAGCGGGTCAGGACCGCGGCCAGGCCATGGACATCGCCCGGCGTGAAGATTTCCCCGGTTTCCCCGCGGCGGATCATCTCGGGTATGCCGCCGATATCCGCGCCGATGACGGGACGGGTCAGGGCATAGGCCTCCAGGATGCTCATGGGGGCGTTCTCGTACCATTCGGACGGCAGCACCACCGCGCGGCTGTCATGGACCAGGTCATGCAGCTCCCTTCCCTTGCGGTAGCCGGCGAAACGCACGTCGGCCCGCAGCCGCCCGGCAAGGGCGCGCAGCCCGGCCTCCTGGGCGCCGTTGCCCACGATGGTCAACGGCACGCCCGCCAGCGCCGCGGCCTCGATCAGGGTGGCAATGCCCTTTTCCGGCGACAGGCGGCCAAAGTACACAAAACGCCGCCCGGGACGGCCGCCGGGAGGGAAGGCCTCCACATCGGCGAAATTGGGAATATATGCGATACGCTCGCGGTCCATGCCCCATTCCACCAGCTTCTCGCGGTAGAACCTGCTGGGCACGATGAAGTGGGACACGTTGCGGGTATAGCAGCCCAGCCGCCGGTGCACCCATGA
>WGFB01000045.1 GCA_015492435.1 Gammaproteobacteria bacterium
AGGTGATCGTAGCGAGGCGAGTGGGAAATGGAGGACAGTTTTTCGATCATTTGAGGCGAATAGTGGTCACTATTTAACGAAAATGATCGGAAAAATGGACCCATTTCCCGCCGCCGCAGTAGATTCATCCTAAGTCCGACAGCCTCCTAGGAGCCTGCATAACGACAAGAACCGACACAAACACCATGAAAAAGCTCAATCTGGGTTGCGGATACGACACGAGGGAAGGGTGGGTCAATCTTGACATCGCGCAAATCGAGGGGGTCGATGTGATCCATGACCTGAATCAGCTCCCCCTGCCATTTTCCGAAAATGAGTTCGACTATGTACTATGCTCTGATATCCTGGAGCACATGCACGATTACCCAAGGCTGCTTGGCGAGGTTCACCGCGTTCTCAAATCTGGCGGCACCGTCGAAATCAGGGTGCCTCATTACACCTATAGTCGGGCGTACGCGGATCCCACCCATGTGCGCCATTTTTCCATAGAAACCCTGGATTTCTTCGTAGAAACGACCGGCCGACCCTACTATTTCGACTTCAGCTTTTCCACCCTCTCCGAAATCAGGCTGACCTTTCTGAAAGGCCTGGTCAAACCCCTGATTGCCCCCCTCGTCAACATAAACCGTGCCACCCTGCTGTTCTATGAACAAAGTTTCCTGTCCGGATTGTTCCCCGCCGAGAATATTGTCGCAAAGCTGGTGAAATAAACCTCCCGGCCGGGTGGCGGCAGTGCCCGCCATGACTTGAGACGCCATTTCATTTGCAGGAGCCAGAATTGAATTCATTGAACCACGGCTTGCGGAACATGGGGAAGCCGGAAGGTACGCCCGGAATCGCCAGGTTTGTTCTGATTTCTTTTTTTATATTCCTGATGGGATATTTTCTGTTTCCCGAGCGCCGCTACCAGTACCTGTATTACTACCTCCTGGTCCTGTTGCCAGCAATCCCGGTTTATTGGCAACAGCGGACGCTATGGCTTCAGGACAAGACACTTCTGGCCTCATTGGCCTTAATCACGTTTTTAACCTCAAGCCTGCTGTGGAGCGGGGAACTCGATTGGCGTTGCGCTTTCTTTACCCTGGCGCAAGGCATTCTGACGGCATCTTTTGTTTTTATTGTCTTCTATCTGCGGCATCAATTTCCAGAGCAGTTCCGGCACTGGCTGAAGGCCGTACTGGTACTCGCTGCGCTGGCATCCATATATCATATTGCGGATTTTGTCATGGAGGCCCCGTCATGGACCGCGCGCATGTTCTCCCTGGGCCAGTTCATGCATCCGAATTCCCTGGGAGTCGCCTTTGGCCTGCTCGCCGTGATGGCGGCCGGATTCATGTTCACAGCCGGCCCGGCATGGGAAAAATCCGGCTTCGTCGTCATCGGACTGATTTTTGCGGCGGTCGTTCTGCTCTCCCAGAGCCGCAATGCCCTGTTGTCGGCCGGAGCGGGCTTGTTCATATTGTTTGCCTACTATGCCCGTCATGGATACTGGCGCTACATCCTGATCCTCGCCGTTGCCGGCGCGGGCTTATTGCTCGTAGCCGGCTTGCCCGTCCTTGAGCGCCTGCAATCCGCTGGCTTGCCATACCGCATCGATATGTGGAAGATTGCCCTGGAACAGATCCAGAGCGCATGGCTCTTCGGACACGGTATCTGCTCGGCAATCTCCCTGGCGGTTCGCGAGATGACTTTCAATCATCCCCACAATGTCTACCTGGCAACGGCCTGGTACAGCGGACTGATCGGACTCTCGCTCTTCCTGTGGCTGCTCGCCAGGGCGCTTTCCGACGCCTGGTTTGCTCTCAGGCACAAAGGGGAGCCGCTTTACCTGGCCCTGATCATTACCTGTGCATTGGCTTTTCTTCCTGATTTCCACAGTCTGATCAGCCGCCCGCGTGAGGTCTGGTTCTATTTCTGGTTTCCGGTGGGAATGGCCGCGGCTGTCCGCTGGCAGGCGGGCCTGGGACGCCGATGACGGGATGAATGCTCACACAGAGCGCATCACGCCCCAAAGCCACGCAGGCTCAGTAACTGTGAAAAGAAATGGTTCTGATACCATGATTGATGCCATGGCATATCTCATCAAGTGAAGGAAGCTGGCGGGGCCGGTCGACATCATGCCCATGGTGAAACAGGCGCACGATGCGTTTGGGATATTTGTTGAACAGGTAATTTCCATAGGTCTCATATTCGGAAAACGGAGATACGGTGTCATGGCTCAGGTATTTCATGACAGCCTCATCCCATTCGAGCCCGGTATGCGCGGCAATATCCTCTTTCATTTCGCGTACAAGGGTTTTATTGAACAGCATATGATGGCTGATGAACGACAATGACGAAATCCTCCGGTAGCCAAGGAGTCTGGAAAAGAGTTCGTAGTATGGCCGATGGTAGGCCTTGGACACATGCATGACATAACGATCCCGGTGAAAGAAAACCAGGGGACGCACGAAAACCGTATCGGAATCCACGACCAGATAATGCTCCATCTCGCAAAAACGGTCACCAGCAAGCTTGATGAACTGCTGTTTCAACCACCCGCTGCGGTCAACACCATTGAATTTGAAGTCGAAAAATGATGTTGGACGATCAAGAATCTCTTCGTCCGTGAAATACTCTATCTGATGAGATTCAAGATACGGCCCGACCTCCTCAACATGAGGGGAAATCACGTAAAACTTGTTAATGGGATGACGGACGAAGGCCTTGATCGACTGCACGACCAGTGGCAACACCATGGCGTCCTTTTCCGCAACGGGGATGACTATATCGATTGGCAGGCTGGAAGAACAGGCCGTGTCTGAATTGATATCCAGAAAACGGTTCGACATGATGTACTTCAAAAAATAAATATAGCCAATACGCGCCGGATTCCGCTTGGCTGTTTTTTTCGTGGTTATTCTCATTACTGCAAACGTCAAATCTGTAACGACACCGTTTTCAAATTGATATAAGGCCGGGGCGGCGTTGCGCCCCTTGGCAAGGGCCCACCATTCCCCGCGGGCCGCGCCTTGATCCCGTACGGGCCTGAAGCGCTGAACACGACATAAGAGGAATTACTCTCAGCGGGCAACGGACACGGTTATTCCACTCTTTCAGCAAAATCCCTCGTGAATCCTGATTTCTGCTCGATTATCCCGCCACCTGGAGAGGCATTCAGGCTGGAAACGGATCCCTGGCGACAGGCCGCATTGCAGCCTTCACCTCGACAGGGCAGCTTGCGCATGTACGTTCAAAGACCGCAGGAAAAGCCAAAATCAGGTGAAAATACTCGGCATGAGCCAGGACCATAATCATCCCGCACCGATTTTAGCATCTTGCCCTTCCGCATGAGGCAATTCTATCTGTCTGGTAATGTTTGCGAGATAGTGGCCCATCATAACGAACGGTTGGGACCGTTTTACTCATTGCCCTGACTCCCAGCGCTATTGGAAGGCTCCAATATTCTCATACTTCGCTCTTTTTCTAAAGGCAGGGACTGCCGCCTGACCAATGGGTTATTTCCATGAGGATTGTATCTGATTCCACCCCCCTTGTCCTGCGACGCCAGGCAGTACAGGGCCTGCCCATCCGCGGACTTGGGTTGACACTGAGGGGCACCTGGCCAATTATTCAAAATCCCGGCGCGGTGTTGCAATGACGGGCCAACTGAATCCTGATTTATTACCTTGAAAGAGTACTGGGAGACTACTCCACTGTTACGGATTTGGCCAGGTTGCGTGGCTGGTCTATATCGGTACCCTTGAGCACCGCAACATGATAGGCAAGCAGTTGTAATGGGATGGTATAGACGACGGGCGCAATGCTGTCTTCCGTGGGCGCGACGCCGATGACCCGGACGTCTTCCCCCTGAGGCTCGAGGCCCGCCTGCTTGTCGGCAAAGACGATGAGCTGTCCACCCCGGGCGCGCACTTCCTGCAGATTGGACTTGAGTTTTTCCAGCAACTCGTTGTTGGGCGCCACGGCGACGACAGGCATGTCGTCGTCCACCAGGGCCAACGGGCCGTGCTTCAGTTCTCCCGCGGGGTAGGACTCGGCATGGATATAGGAGATCTCTTTCAGCTTCAGCGCCCCCTCCATGGCCACGGGATACTGGCTGCCACGCCCCAGGAACAGGGCGTGATGCTTGTCCACAAACAGTTCGGCAAGGCGTTGGATCGCCCCGTCCAGTTCCAGTACTTCCTCCACCTTGCGCGGCAGAGCCTCCAGTTGATGCACCAGGGATGCCTGTATCTCCTCCGGCATGTCATGACGGCGCCCCAGGGCTATGACCAACAGCATCAAGGCCACCAGTTGGGTGGTGAAGGCCTTGGTCGAAGCCACGCCGATTTCCGGACCCGCGCGCGTCATCAGCACCAGATCGGACTCTCGCACAAGGGAACTCTCGGGAACGTTGCAGATGGCCAGCGAGGCGCGGAAGCCACGCTGCCTGGCCTCCTGCAGGGCGGCCAGGGTATCGGCCGTCTCGCCAGACTGGGAGATGGTGACGATCAGGGAGTTCTTCCTGGCAACCGGCTTGCGGTAGCGGAATTCGCTGGCCACTTCCACGTTGGCTGGAATGCCAGCCAGGGTTTCCAGCCAATAACGCGCGATCAGGCCCGCGTGAAAACTGGTGCCACAGGCGATGATCTGAACATGTTCCACTTCGTCGAAAATCTCCGCGGCACGGGTGCCAAAAGCCGCCTCCAGCACACGCCCGCCGCTGATGCGTCCTTCCAGGGTCTCGGCAATGGCGGCAGGCTGTTCATGAATCTCCTTCATCATGTAATGCCGGAACTCACCCCTGTCCATGGCGCTGAGGCTCAATTCGCTGGTATGGATGGGGCGCTCCACCGCCTTGCCGACGCTATCGAAGATGTTCAATTCCTCGCGCGTCATCACCGCGATATCGCCCTCCTGGAGAAATATGAAGCGTTGCGTCACCGGCAGCAGGGCCGATATATCCGAAGCAATAAAATGTTCACCAATGCCGACGCCGATGATCAGGGGACTGCCGCGGCGCGCGGCGACCAGGGCGCCCGGCTCGGTGTTGCTGATGACGCCCAGGGCATAGGCCCCCTCCAGATCGGCGGTCGCCCTCAGGACCGCGTTGAACAAGTCGTGGCCCTGTTCCACATAGGCGTGAATCTGATGAACGATCACTTCCGTGTCCGTCTCCGAGGTGAATTCATAACCCTGGTCCTGAAGCCGCCTGCGCAATGTCTCATGATTCTCGATGATGCCGTTGTGGACCACGGCCACGCTCTCGCGGCAGATATGGGGGTGGGCGTTGGATTCACTGGGAACGCCATGCGTGGCCCACCGGGTATGGGCGATGCCCGTCCCACCGTGGAGATGGGCGGCTTGCAGGGCCTCTTCCAGCGCCTTGACCTTACCCGGCATGCGCACGCGGTTGATGACCTCGCCATAGTTGACCACGGCAATGCCGGCGGAATCGTAACCCCGGTATTCGAGGCGTTTGAGGCCCTCAACCAGGATGGGCACCACGTCGCGCTCGGCGGCCGCGCCTACGATACCGCACATAACCGCGCGTCCCCGGATTCTGTGTTTCTCATTTTTCTCATGATTGGGCGTTATTTCCTGGACGGCCTTTTCCAGCCCTCGACAGTCTGCTGCGGAGCACGGCTCAGAGTCAGTTCTCCGGGCGGCACATCCCGGGTGATGGTCGAGCCGGCGCCTATGGTGGCGCCGTCTCCCACTTTAACCGGCGCGATGAGCTGGGTGTCGGAACCGATGAACACCCCGTCCCCGATCTGAGTGCGGTGCTTGTTGGCCCCGTCGTAATTGCAGGTGATGGCCCCGGCGCCAATGTTGACCCTGCTCCCCACCGTGCTGTCACCCACGTAGCTGAGATGGTTGACCTTGGAACCCCGGCCAATGGTGGATTTCTTGATCTCCACGAAATTGCCGATGCGCGCCCCCTCGGCGCAGCGGGTCTCCGGGCGTATCCTGGCGAACGGTCCGAGCTGACAACCCTGGCCGATATCGGCGCCCTCGACGTGGCAAAAGGGATGGATGATGACATCGCTGCCGATCCGGGCATCGCGGATGATGGCGTTGGCGCCGATCTTCACCCGGTCTCCCAGGGTGACCTCGCCCTCGAACACGGCATTGACATCGATCTCCACATCCCTGCCGACACTCAGCTTTCCACGCAAATCAAGGCGCGCCGGATCGCGCAGGGTGACACCTGCCAGCATCAGTTCCCTGGCCCGGGCCCGCTGACAACTGCGCTCCAGTTCCGCAAGCTGCGCGCGGTTGTTAACACCCATGATTTCATCCAGGCTCCGCGGTGATGCCGTCACCACGGCCAACCCCCTCTCCACCGCCAGGGCAACGATATCCGTCAAATAATATTCTCCCTGGGCATTGTCATTGGAGACGGCGGCCAGAAGGGCGTTCAACCGATCCGCCTTCAGGGCGAGTATGCCTGTGTTGATTTCCGTGATGGCCCGCTGCGCTTCGCTGGCATCCTTGTCCTCCACGATGCGCTCTACCCTGCCCTGGGCGTCCCTGACGATACGCCCATAGCCGGATGGATCCTCCAGCCTGGCAGTCAACAGGGCGAGGCCGCTTTCATCGGCCAGGGCGACGAGATGACGCAGGGTGTGCTCCGCGATCAGCGGCACATCACCATACAGCACCAGCACCGTATCACGCGGCTCCACATGGGGCAGGGCCTGGCGCACCGCATGGCCAGTGCCCAGTCTTTCGCTCTGCTCCACCCAGGTCACCGGCTCACCGGGAAAGGCCGCGCGCACCTGCTCGCCACCGTGACCATACACCACGACGATTCGCCCCGCGCCCAGGGCATGCGATGTCCGCAAGACATGGCCCAGCAGTGGCGTCCCCGCCAGCGTGTGCAATACCTTGGGGGTATCGGAGCGCATGCGGGATCCCTCGCCCGCCGCCAGAATGATAATACTGAGTGCCATGGATGAATTATGCTACCAGGGAATCGGGTCCATTGTATATTTCGACCATGCCCCACAAAAACTGAAGGCCGTGCGGAGACGGCCTTCGGCATGGATGGAAAAGACAGAACACCGGACAGGCGGTCAGCGTCCGCCCTTCTCGCGCAGCTTCTTGATGGCCTGCAGCTGGGCCATGGCCTCGGCCAACTCTGCCTGGGCGCGGGCATATTCGAATTCCGAGGTCTTGTCCTGCAGGGCCTTCTCGGCGCGTTCCCTCGCCTCGATGGCGGCCGCCTCGTCGATATCCTTGGCGCGCAAGGCGGTATCCGCCAGCACCGTGACCACATGGGGCTGAATCTCCAGCATGCCCCCGGACACGTAATAGAATTCCTCTTCGCCGCCCTCCTTCTTGATACGCACCTCACCAGGCTTGAGCTGGGTAAGCAGGGGGGCATGGCGGGGGAGGATCCCCAGATCCCCCATCACTCCGGAGGCAAAGACCATCTCCGCGGGCCCGGAGAAGATTTCCTCCTCGGCGCTTACGATGTCCACATGCATTGTCATAGCCATTATCTTTGTCTCAACTTATTGCAGGGTCTTGGCCTTCTCGATCGCCTCGTCGATGGTGCCCACCATGTAGAAGGCCTGCTCCGGCAGGTGATCGAAATCGCCGGCGATGATCTTGCTGAAGGCACTGATGGTGTCCTTCAGTGAGACGTACTTGCCCGGCGCGCCGGTGAAGACCTCGGCAACGAAGAAGGGCTGGGACAGGAAGCGCTGGATCTTGCGCGCGCGCGATACGATGAGCTTGTCGTCTTCCGACAGTTCGTCCATGCCCAGAATGGCGATGATATCCTTGAGTTCCTTGTAGCGTTGCAGGGTCCCCTGCACGGCGCGGGCCACATCGTAGTGTTCCTGGCCCACGACCAGGGGATCCAACTGACGGCTGGTGGAATCGAGGGGATCCACCGCGGGATAGATACCCAGCTCGGCAATCTGGCGCGACAGCACGACGGTGGCGTCCAGGTGGGCGAAGGTGGTGGCCGGTGACGGATCGGTCAAATCGTCGGCGGGGACGTAGACGGCCTGGATGGAGGTGATGGAGCCGGTCTTGGTGGAGGTGATGCGCTCCTGCAGCATGCCCATCTCCTCCGCCAGGGTGGGCTGATAGCCCACGGCGGACGGCATGCGGCCCAGCAGCGCCGACACCTCGGTGCCCGCCAGGGTGTAGCGGTAGATGTTGTCGATGAACAGCAACACGTCACGCCCCTCGTCGCGGAACTGCTCGGCGATTGTGAGGCCCGTCAGGCCCACGCGGAGGCGGTTGCCGGGTGGCTCGTTCATCTGGCCATAGACCAGGGCCACCTTGTCCAGTACGTTGGACTCGGACATTTCGTGATAGAAATCGTTGCCCTCGCGGGTTCGCTCGCCCACGCCGGCAAACACGGAGTAGCCGCTGTGCTCGATGGCGATGTTGCGGATGAGTTCCATCATGTTCACGGTCTTGCCCACGCCGGCGCCGCCGAACAGACCCACCTTGCCGCCCTTGGCGAAGGGGCACAGCAGATCGATGACCTTGATGCCGGTTTCCAGCAGCTCGGTGCTGCCGGACTGTTCCTCATAAGAGGGGGCCTTGCGGTGGATGGACCAGCGCTCCTTCTCGCCGATGGGGCCTTTCTCGTCGATGGGAGAGCCCAGCACGTCCATGATGCGCCCCAGGGTCTCGGTGCCGACCGGCACGGAAATGGGCGCACCCGTGTTGCTCACGGACTTGCCGCGCTGCAGGCCGTCGGAAGAGCCCATGGCGATGGTGCGGACCACCCCGTCACCCAGTTGCTGCTGCACTTCAAGTGTGAGATCGACCTCGTCGACCACCAGGGCATCATAGACCTTGGGCATGGCGTCCCGCGGAAACTCCACGTCCACCACCGCGCCAATAATCTGCACAATCTTTCCTGCACTCATCGCCTCAATCCTCTTTGTAAATGTCGGGCGTCTTCACGCCTTTCGTTTCAGTTCTCAATACTCAAAAAAATCATACGGCCGCGGCGCCGCTGACGATCTCGGAAATCTCCTGGGTGATCGCCGCCTGGCGCGCCTTGTTGTAGATCAGCTGCAATTCGTCGATCAAGGTGCCGGCATTGTCGGAGGCCGCCTTCATGGCCACCATGCGCGCCGCCTGCTCGCAGGCGATGTTTTCCACCACACCCTGATAGACCAGGGACTCGACATAGCGGATGAGCAGGGCATCCAGCACATCCTTGGCTTCCGGCTCGTAGAGATAGTCCCAGTGATGCTTGAGTTCCTCATCCTCGGAAGGCTCAATAGGCAAAATGCGCTTCACCTGGGGCTGCTGGGTCATGGTATTCACAAATTCGTTATACGCCAGAATCAACTGGTCGATGCGCCCCTCGTCAAAGGCATCCAGCATGACCTTGACGGCGCCGATGAGATCGGTGATCTGGGGCGCATCGCCCAGATGGTCGGCCTGCGAAACCACGTTACCGCCGAGGCGCGAGAAAAAGCCATGGGCCTTGCTGCCGATGGTGCACAGATCGATCTCAACGCCCTGATCGTGAAACGCCTTCATGCTGCCCACGACGGTCTTGAAGAGATTGCTGTTGAGACCGCCACACAGGCCACGGTCGCTGGAGATCACGATATAGCCCACCCGCTTGACTTCGCGCTCCCGCATATAGGCATGGCGGTATTCGGGATGTGCGTTGGCCAGGTGGCCGATAACGTTCTGCATCTTCTCCGCGTAGGGCCGCGAGGCGCTCATGCGGCCCTGCGCCTTGCGCATCTTGCTCGCCGCCACCATTTCCATGGCGCGGGTGATTTTCTGCGTATTCTTGATGCTGTTGATCTTTACCCGGATTTCTTTTCCGACGGCCATGGCGTTACTCCGTTCTTACCAGACGCTGCTGGACTTGAATGCTTCCACAGCGGCCTTCAGCGCCTTCTCGATCTCGTCGTTGTAATCGCCGCTCTCGTTGATCTTGTCCATCAGGGCCGCATGATTGGCCTTCATATAGCTCAGCAGCGCATCCTCGAAGTCGCCGATCTTGTTCAGCTCCACGTCATCCAGGTAACCCTGGCTGGCGGCAAACAGGGAGACCCCCTGCTCGGCCACGCTGAGGGGCGAATACTGTTTCTGCTTCATCAGCTCGGTCACGCGCTGTCCGCGCTCCAACTGCTTGCGGGTTGCCTCGTCCAGGTCGGAGGCAAACTGGGCGAAAGCCGCCAGCTCGCGGTACTGGGCCAGGTCGAGCCGTACACCGCCGCCCAGTTTCTTGATGATCTTGGTCTGGGCCGCGCCGCCCACGCGGGAGACAGACAGACCGGCATTGATAGCGGGGCGGATGCCCGAGTTGAACAAATCGGTTTCGAGAAAGATCTGCCCGTCCGTAATGGAAATCACATTGGTGGGCACGAAGGCGGATACGTCCCCGGCCTGGGTTTCGATGATGGGCAATGCGGTGAGAGAACCGGTTTTGCCCTTGACCTCGCCGTTGGTGATCTTCTCCACGTAGTCGGCATTGATGCGCGAGGCGCGCTCCAGCAGACGGGAGTGGAGATAGAATACGTCACCCGGATAGGCCTCGCGGCCCGGCGGGCGCCGCAGCAGGAGGGAAACCTGGCGGTAGGCCCAGGCCTGCTTGGTAAGGTCGTCGTAGATGATCAGGGCATCCTCGCCACGGTCGCGGAAGTACTCACCCATGGCGCAGCCCGAATAGGGCGCGATGTACTGCATGGAGGCAGGATCCGAGGCGCTGGCCGCCACGATAATAGTGTGGTCCATGGCGCCGTGCTCCTCCAGCTTGCGCACCACGGCGGCGATGGAGGAAGCCTTCTGGCCGACGGCCACGTAGATGCAGATGACGCCGGTGCCCTTCTGATTGATGATGGTATCCACGGCCACGGCCGTCTTGCCCGTCTGACGGTCGCCGATGATCAGTTCGCGTTGCCCGCGCCCGATAGGCACCATGGCATCGATGGCCTTCAGCCCGGTCTGGAGGGGCTGGCTCACGGATTGCCTGGCGATCACGCCCGGCGCCACCTTCTCGATGGGCGAGGTGCCGCTCGCCTCGATGGGACCCTTGCCGTCGATGGGCACGCCCAGGGAATCCACCACGCGCCCCACCAGGGCTTCTCCCACGGGCACTTCGAGAATCTTGCCCGTGCACTTGACCGTATCCCCTTCGGAAATGTGTTCGTAGGCGCCCAGCACCACGGCGCCCACGGAGTCGCGCTCCAGGTTCAGCGCCATGCCGAAGGTATTGCCCGGGAATTCGATCATCTCACCCTGCATGACATCGGCCAGCCCGTGTATCCTGACGATACCATCAGTTACACTGACGACGGTGCCTTCGTTGCGCGCCTCGGTGACGGCCTCGAAACCCTCGATGCGCTGCCTGATCAGTTCACTGATTTCTGCTGCGTTCAACTGCATTTGCCTTTCCCCTTAACTCTATAAAGATTTTATTGGGACAGCGCCGTGCCCAGCCTGTCCAGATGTCCTGTCACTGAACCGTCGATGACCATATCGCCGGCGCGGATGATCGCCCCCCCAATCAAAGACTTGTCGATCCGGCTCGACACCGCCACCTCCTTGCCCAGGCGGGCCTTGAGGGCCCGGGCAATCGCCTTTTCCTGATCGGCGCTGACCTTGTAGGCGGATATCACCTCCGCCTTGACGACATGCTCGGCCTCGGCGCGGTAACGCTCGTAGAGGGCCGCTATTTCGGGCAGCAAGGCGATGCGGTCGTTTTCGATCAGCAGATCGATGAGGGATCGCGCCCTGTCATCGAGCCGCTCACCACCCACGCCGCAGATCACATCGTGCAACTGCTCATGGTTCACGCGGGGATTGCCGATCAGGGCGCCCATGGCCGGATCCTCCACGATGGCGGCCAGCAGGGTGAGGGTTTCCGACCACTTGGGCAGCTGCTGCTGTTCCTCGGCCAGCTTGAAAACGGCCTGGGCGTAGGGGCGTGCGATGGTGCTTTTTTCTGCCATGTCTGTGGATTACCTATATCTGGGATGCCAGATCCTTGAGCAGGTCGTCGTGCGCCTTGCGGTCGATCTCCCGCTTGAGAATCTTTTCCGCGCCGGATGCGGCAATGGACGCCACCTGCGCCCTGAGCTGTTCCTTGGCCCGGTTGACCTCTTGCTCGATCTCCGCCTTGGCGGCCGTGATCAGACGCTCGCCCTCGGCGCGCGCGTTGTTCTTGGCTTCCTCGACGATTTCGCTGGCGCGCTTTTCCGACTGGGCGATGATTTCCGCGGCCTGCTGCTTGGCCTTGCGCAAGGCTTCCTTGGCATTCTTCTCGGAAAGCTCCAGCTCATGCTTGCCCTTTTCGGCAGCCGCCAGCCCATCGGCGATGCGCTTCTGACGCTCGGCGAGCAGGTTGTTCAAAGGCCCCCAGAGCACCTTGTTGACGAACCAGATGAGCAGTACGAAGGCCGCCATCTGTCCGATCAAGGTCACTGTAATGTTCATTTGCGTCTTCCTCTCTGCTTCAATCCAGACGTAACTGATTCAAGGATATGCAAAAGTTACAGTGTACCCAATGCGCTGCTCAAAGCGCCCACGAAGGGATTGGCGAACAGGAACCACATGGCGAAGGCCAGAATGATGAACGGAAACGATTCCATCAAACCCGCGAAGATGAACATGTTGGTCATCAGCGCCGGACGCATTTCAGGCTGACGGGCGATGCCTTCCAGCGTCTTGGCACAGATCAGGCCCCAGCCGATGGCCGAACCCAGTCCGGCAGCGGCCAGAATCACGCCTACGCCCACTGCGGTATAGGCATAAATTTGTGCAATCATTTCCGGTGTCATTGTTACGCTCTCCTCTTGATAAAACCAATGTTGATGACTTGAAACCTAGGAATTCCTCAGTGATCCTCCACGTGCGCCATGCCCAGATACACGATGGTCAGCACCATGAAGATAAAGGCCTGCAGGGTGATGATCAGCAGGTGGAAAATCAGCCAGCCCAGATCCAGCACCACCTGCAGGGGCAGCCAGAACAGTGCCGCCAGCCCGGTGGCGAGGGTTCCGCCGATGAGGGCGATGAGCAGGAACACCAGCTCGCCCGCGAACAGGTTGCCGAACAGTCGCAGTCCCAGGCTGAGGGGCTTGGCCAGCTCCTCGATCAGGGTCATGACAATATTGACCGGGACCAGAAACTTGCCGAAGGGGTGGAACAGGAACATCTTGAGATAACCGCCCACGCCCTTGATCTTGATATTGTAATAGACGATCAGAATGAAGACGGTCAGCGACATGGCAAATGTCGTGCTCAGGTCCGTGGTGGGCACGACCTTCAGGTAATTGATGCCGAACAGGCCTGCGATCACCGGCAGCAGATCCACGGGGATGAGATCCATGAAATTCATCAGCCATACCCACAGGAAAATGGTCAGCGCCAGGGGGGCGATGAGGGGATTGTGGCCGGGGAACGTGTCCTTGACCTGGGAGGAGACGAATTCGATGATGGACTCGACGAAATTCTGGAATCCGCCCGGCGCCTCCGCCGAGAGGTTCTTGCCGAGACGCCAGGAGACGGCCACGATGAGGGCACCCAGGACGATGCTGAAGAACAGGGTGTCCAGATGCCAGGCCCAGAAACCCGTCGCCTTGTGGGTGACCGGATCGCAGTCGCCGACGCACAGGTTGGTCAGGTGATGCTGGATGTACTCGACCGTCCCCCCACCCGAGGAATTCTCGCTAGTACTCAAACCTCTTTCTCCCAATAAATAAAAATCAGCCCTGCCGCTGCTTCAGCGCCCTGGCGGCAAACAGAAACACCAGCTGTACGGTTACGAATCCTGCGACGGTGGCCACCGGCGTCAGCCCCATGATGGCCAGCCCGATCCCGAACAGAATCAGGATCAGCACGAATCTGACGGCCGCCCCCACGTAGAGGATGGCCTCGCCTTTCTTTTTTTCGCCCTGCTGCACCGCGCCGCCGGCCTGAACGACCCCCCAGCGCAGCATCAGCGCCGACACTGCGCTGATGGCACCGCCGTACAGGGCGGACATTGCATCCCAGGGACCCTTCGCGATAAAAAATCCCGCCGCGACCACGAGCCCGATCAGCAGCTGTATCAAGATGATTCTGCGGGTTTCTAGAACCAGCCCTTGAGCACTGGTCTCCAATTGGCTATATACCCCTGCTCAACAGCTTGTAGACCTTCAGAAATCCTCCCACCGCGCCGAGGGCGCCAAATAGTAGCATAAATACGGGACGGCTATCCAGCCATTTGTCCACGCCGTATCCGAGCACGAAACCGGCCACAATCATGGACGTCAGCATGGTGCCCACTCCGATCAACGCCAGGCCTGAAAGGCTGTTCTTGCTCATTATCAAGGGCGCTTTGGCTCGGTCCTGAATCCGTGGGTTCATGACGGAGTTTATCGTCTCGGCCGTTTCTGCCGGGGCCACGCGGCTTATGGCGCGCTTCGCTCCCGGCCCGCGGGTACCAAAGTAAAATCTGGCGCGCAAGTATACCGCGCCCGCCTTGCCTCCCGCAAGCTCGGAACGCAAAACCTAAGCGCCTGAAAATTCTGGCAAACAGATCGGAAAAGCCGAGGAATTACTTGATGTGGGCGAGAATCCCCTCCAACTCGTCCAGGTTATTGTAATGGATGATAAGCTTCCCCTTGCCCCTGGCGCCCTGCTGAAAGCTGACGGCGGCGCCGAGGCGCTGGGAAAGGTCTTCCTGCAGCTTGAGCACATCCGGATCCGTGGCCACGCGGCCGCTGGCGCGGGGCAGGGCGGGTTTTTGCAGGCGCCGCACCAGTTGCTCCGTCTCCCTGACCGACAGGCCCCTGGCCACCACCTTGCGCGCGGCCTCGCTCTGCAGGGCACCGCTCAGGCCCAGCAGGGCACGGGCATGGCCCATCTCCAGTTCCCCGGCCTCGAGCAGGGACTTGACGTCCTCGTTGAGCTCGAACAGGCGCAGCAGGTTGGTCACCGCGGCGCGCGAGCGCCCCACGGCCTCGGCGGCCATCTGGTGTGTGAGTTCGAATTCCGTGATGAGGCGCTGCAGGGCCACGGCCTCCTCCATGGGATTGAGGTTCTCGCGCTGGATGTTTTCGATGAGGGCCATGGCCATGGCCGCCTGGTCCTCCACCTTGCGGACCACGGCGGGCACCTCGTGCAGGCCCGCCTGCTGGGCCGCGCGCCAGCGCCGCTCACCAGCGATGATCTCGTATTGCCCATCTCCGACGGGCCGCACGACGATGGGCTGCACCACGCCCTGCGCGCGTATGGAATCGGCCAGTTCCTCCAGGCGCTCCGCCTGGATGACGGAGCGGGGCTGATACTTGCCGCGGCGGATCACATCCACGGGCAACTGGCGCAGTTCGCCATCATCCACGGCCGTCTCGCGGCCGGGCGCGGCCGGCGCGCCGCCCAACAATGCATCCAGCCCCCTGCCCAGCCCCCTTTTTCTCGTCGCGGTCATATGCCTTACCTGCCTCTCATCGCATTGGATCACGCTCACCGGCCTGCCCGGCCTCCCCCAGGCCTTCCTTGCGCTGGTCGCGGCGCAGGATTTCGCCCGCCAGGGCCAGGTAGGCGCGAGCGCCCTGGGAATGCTTGTCGTACAACATCACCGGCAGTCCATAACTGGGTGCCTCCGCCAGGCGCACGTTGCGGGGCACGATGGTATTATAGACCTTGTCGCCGAAATGGCTCAGCAATTGATTGGAAACCTCGTTGGCGAGCCGGTTGCGCGAATCGAACATGGTGCGCAGGATGCCCTCGATGCCGAGCTGGAAATTCAGGGTGGTGCGGATTTTCTCGATGGTGTCCAGCAGGGCGCTCAATCCTTCCAGGGCGTAATACTCACACTGCATGGGTATGATCACGCCCCGCGCCGCCACCAGGGCGTTCACCGTCAGCATGTTGAGGGACGGCGGGCAGTCGACGAGGACATAGTCATAGCGCTGGGATACATGCTCCAGGGCCTGCTGCAGGCGCTTCTCGCTCTGCGGCATGGTCATGAGGGACACCTCGGCCGCCGTCAGGTCGGCATTGGCCCCCAGCAGGTCGAAACCCGCCTCCCGCGCCTCGACGATGGCCTCGTCCAGCCCCGCCTCGCCCAGCAGCACCTCGCAGCCCGTCAGGGCCACGCCGTGCTTGTCGACGCCGCTGCCCATGGTGGCATTGCCCTGGGGGTCGAGATCGATGAGCAGGACGCGGCGCCGCGTGGCGGCCAGGGATGCGGACAGATTGACGCTGGTGGTGGTCTTGCCCACCCCGCCCTTCTGGTTTGCCACTGCGATAATCCTGCCCATAGTCAAATGTTACCTGAATCCATCAGTTCGTGGGGCTACGGCCTGAATCCACCGGATCAGGCAAGACCTCCACAAGACAGCGCTCCTCCTTCAGCCCCGGAACGGTGAGTTCATGGATCCGGACAGCGCGCGACATGGCCTTCACGCGCCGGATCTCCTCACCCGGCAAGCGCCCCTTCATGGCCAGAATCCGGCCATGTGGCCCGCACAGATGCCGGGTACCGGCGACCATCACCTCCAGGGAGGCATAGGCACGTGTCACCACCGCATCGAAGGGGTGGGCGGGATGGTAATCCTCCACTCTCGCATGTGCAACTGAAACATTGGCCAGGCCGGCCGCCGCGATGGCCTGTGTGACGAAACGTGTCTTTTTGCCGTTGGCATCCAGCAGTACCCATTCAGTTTCCGCCAATGCCAGGGCCAAGGGAATACCGGGCAACCCAGCGCCTGTCCCCACATCGATGAAGCGCCTCCCCGCAACATGGGGCAACACGGCCAAGCTGTCCAGCAGATGGCGGATCACCATCTGCACGGGATCCCGGACCGCCGTGAGGTTGTAGACCCGGTTCCACTTGGCCAGCAATTCCAGGTAGGCCATCAGCCGCTCCAGGGTCTCCCCCGGCAGATCCACGTCCAGCCGGGATACGCCCTGCACGAGCACGGCCTCCGCCTGCGTCCTCGCAGAGGCGGAAAGCGCCTGCCCCGGAGCGCTCATGATAGGATAATTAACTGAATCAACAATATTTTCCCTGGCACCGTTGACAGCCGGAATCCATCACGCCTCTTTTTTCAACACGATTTCCACCGGCGAGGCCCGCCAGATCTCGGTGGCGTACTCGCTGATGGTGCGGTCGCTGGAAAAAAGCCCCATGTTGGCCACGTTGAGCACCGCCTTGCGGGTCCATTCGTGGGGGCAGGTGTAGAGTTCCGACACCCGCTCCTGGCAGGCCACGTAGGACTCGTAATCGGCCAGCACCATGAAGGCGTCCCCGCCATCGGTGAGGGCATGCACCAGCCCCTTGTGCAGGTCCGGCTGCTCGGGCGAGAAAAATCCCGAACCGATCATGTCAAGCACCTGTTTCAACTCGGAATTGGCATGATAATGATCCCACGGCTGATATCCCTGGCGGCGCAGCGCCAGAACCTCCTCGGCAGTGAGGCCGAAAATGAACATATTGTCGTGGCCGACGGCATCACGGATCTCGATATTGGCCCCATCCAGGGTGCCGATAGTGAGGGCCCCGTTGAGGGCCAGCTTCATGTTGCCGGTGCCGGAGGCCTCCATGCCCGCTGTGGAGATCTGCTCGGACAACTCGGCGGCGGGAATGATATCGCTGGCGGTAGTGACGTCGTAATTGGGAATGAATATCACTCTGAGACGGTCCCCCACCAGGGGATCATTGTTGACGATATCCGCCACATCATTGATCAGCTTGATGACCATCTTGGCCATGACATAGCCGGGGGCCGCCTTGCCAGAGAAGATGACCGTGCGCGGCACCATCTCACGGGCGGGGTCGTTGCGCAGCCGATTATAAAGGGTAACTACATGTAATACATTGAGAACCTGGCGCTTGTACTCATGGATGCGCTTGATCTGGACGTCGAACAGGCTGTCCAGGTTGACGCTGAGCCCCAGGTGGCGCTCGATGAGCGCGGCCAGGCGCGCCTTGTTGCGGCGCTTGATGGCGCTGAACGCTTCGCAAAATGCCGGGTCGTCGGCGCAGGGCGCGAGTCCCGACAGGGCGTCGAGATCCGTAACCCAGCCCCTGCCAATACGCCCGCTGATCAGGCCCGCCAGTTCGGGATTGACGTGATGCAGCCAGCGCCTAGGGGTTATCCCATTGGTTTTGTTGATTATTTTTTCAGGATAGAGGCGGTCGAAATCGGCGAATATGGTTTCCTTCATAAGCCGGGTATGGAGCTTGGCCACCCCGTTGACCTTGTGGCTGCCGACGATGGCGAGATTGGCCATGCGGATGCGATGCTCCCCCGATTCGTCGATGATGGACATGCGCCGCAGCAACTCCGGGTCGCCTGGAAAGTGATGCATGACGTCCTTGAGAAAGCGGCGGTTGATTTCATGAATGATCTGCAGGTGGCGGGGCAGAATATTCCCGAACAGGTGCGCCGGCCAGGTTTCCAGCGCCTCTGGCAGGAGGGTGTGATTGGTGTAGGAAAATGTCCGGGTGACGATGTCCCAGGCCTGATCCCATTGAAGTTTTTCGATATCCACGAGTATGCGCATCATTTCAGGGATGGCGATGGCGGGATGGGTGTCATTGAGCTGTATGGCCACCTTGTCGGGCAGTTCGACCAGGGAAGAATGAAACTTCTTGAAACGGTACAGAATGTCCTGGAGTGAGGCGCAGACGAAGAAATACTGCTGCTTGAGGCGCAACTCCTTGCCCATGTGGGTGGTATCGTCGGGATAGAGCACCTTGGAGATGTTTTCCGACTGGGTTTCCGCCTCCACGGCCTTGATGTAGTTGCCCTCGTTGAAATACCGGAGGTCGAAATCGCGGGACGACTTGGCGGCCCACAGGCGCATGTTGTTGACGGTATTGGTGCGAAATCCCGGGATGGGCGTATCGTAGGCCATGGCGATGACCTCGTCCGTATCCACCCAGTGAAAATGCAGCCCCCCCTTGTCGTCGGGGTATTCCACCACCCGCCCATAGAACTTGACGGGAAAAATCACCTCGGCGCGGGGAAATTCCCAGGGATTGCCGTAACGCAGCCAGTTGTCGGGATGCTCCTTCTGATAGCCGTCCTCGATGGTCTGTCTGAACATGCCGTATTCGTAGCGTATGCCATAGCCATAACCGGGAATGCCCAGAGTGGCCATGGAATCGAGGAAACAGGCCGCCAGGCGCCCCAGGCCGCCGTTGCCGAGGGCGGCATCAGGCTCCATCTCACAGATTTTTTCCAAATTGAGACCGGCTTCACGAAAAGCCTGGGCAACCGGGTCGAGTATCCCCATGTTCAGGAGGCTGTTCATGAGGGTTCTGCCGATGAGGAATTCCATGGACAGGTAATAAACACGCTTGGTGTCTTCCCGGTAATAGGTGCGCATGGTTTCCATCCAGCGCTCCATGAGCCGGTCGCGCACAACATAGGCCGCCACATGAAACCAATCCCGTTCCGTCGCCGTGTAAAGATCCTTGCCGACCAGGTATTCCAGGCGATTTGCCATGGAACGTATGATAGAATGGGTGTCCATTCCCAGATAGTCGTACTTGAAGGGCCGCTCCCCTTTGCTTTCCGCCATCGTTTTTCTCCCTGTCAGTCTCGGGAAAAGTTTTGTTCAATGAACAATACAACATATACTTATATATGCTTTTTAACACAACCAGTCGCAAATGACATATAAAACCGACAATCCGCCTACACGTCTCCCGCACAAACCGGCGGAACAGGCCTCCGTGCCTGTCTCACACCATGAGAGACCGCTGGCGGCGCGGCCCCGCGCTGACAAGGGGCTCAATGGGCATGCATGCCGGTCTGTAAACCGTGTCATGCAGCCAGTTTTTGCCATGTCCCGCTCATGCCGGCAGCTTTTACAGTCACCTGTCAAGGACTGTCCAGGATTCTTCAACGGCATATGAAAGCGCCCAGACGCCAGAGAAAGGGAAGTCCGGTACACAGTGGCCTGTTCGCCGCGGCTCTGTGGCTGGCTACCACCACTGCTGCCATGGCGCAACCCGTCACGCTCAATCTCAAGGATGCCAATATCAGCGCCGTGATCGGCACCATCTCGGAAATCACCGGCAAAAACTTCATCGTGGACCCCCGGGTCAAGGGCAAGGTCACCATCATCTCCTCACGCCCCATGGAAAGCGATGAACTCTACCAGGTCTTCTTGTCGGTCCTCGATGTCCATGGCTTCTCGGCCATTCCCAGCGGCAACGTCATCAAGATCGTCCCCGACGCCAGCGCCAAGCAGGACGCCCTGCCCGTGGCGGACGAGCGCCAGCCCGGCACGGGCGACGAGGTGGTCACCCGGGTCATCGAGCTGCGCCATGTGTCGGCCTCCCAACTGGTGCCCATCCTGCGCCCCCTGGTGCCCCAGCAAGGACACCTGGCCGCCTACGTGCCCAGCAATATACTCATCGTCTCCGACCGCGCGGCCAATATCGAGCGCCTCATGGACATCATCAAGCGCATCGACATCCCCAGCAGCGATGCCATCGAGATCATCACCCTGCAATATGCCTCGGCCTCCGAGGTGGTGCGTATTCTCTCGGCCCTGGAACAGCAGGGAGGTGGACAGAAGCGCGCCGCGGGTGTCTCCGGCACGCCCATTCTGATCGCCGATGAGCGCACCAACAGCATTCTCATCGGCGGTGGCAAGTCGGGACGCCTGCGCCTGCGCACCATCATCTCCCACCTCGACACCCCCCTGGCCAACCAGGGCAACACACGGGTCGTCTACCTGCGCTATGCCCAGGCCAAGGATCTGGTGCCGGTCCTGACCGGTGTCAGCGACATCGTGGAGCAGCAGAAAAAGGGCAAGGCCGGCGCGGGAGGGAGCGCCAAGAAGATACCGGTCAACATCCAGGCCGATGAAAACACCAACGCCCTGGTGATCACCGCGCCGGCGGATATCTTCCGCTCCCTGGAATCAGTGATCATGCAACTGGACATCCGCCGCGCCCAGGTTCTCATCGAGTCGGTCATCGCCGAGGTCTCCAACAATCTCAACAACGAACTGGGCGTGGAGTGGGTCGTGGACGGCTCTCAGGCCGAAAGCGGCACCGTGCCCGTGGGCATCATCAACCTGGGCGGCGGCATCGTGGACATCCTGGGATCCATCATCAGCGGCACCGTGCCCTCGGTGGGCCAGGGCTTCACCGCCGGCGCCGGGCGCTTCGAGAAAGGCAAGACACGCTTCGCCGTGCTGGTGCGCGCCCTGCAGGGCGATGCCAATACCAATGTCTTGTCCACCCCGACTCTGGTCACCCTGGACAACGAAGAGGCCGAAATCGTGGTGGGCCAGGAAGTGCCTTTCCTCACCGGCGCCTTTTCCACACCCGGCGGAGCGGTGGGCAACCCGGCCAACCCCTTTCAGACCATCGAGCGCAAAAACGTCGGCCTGACCCTGAAGGTCAAGCCGCAGATCAATGAGGGCAATGCCATCAAGCTGGATATCGAGCAGACCGTTGACAGCCTCAACGCCTCTCCAATCGCCGTGGACCTCATCACCAATACCCGCTCCGTCAAGACCAGCGTGCTGGTGGAGGACGGTCAGATCATCGTCCTTGGCGGGCTCATCAGCGACAACCTCAAGGAAACCATCAACAAGACCCCGCTCCTCAGCGATATTCCCTTGCTGGGGGGGCTGTTCACCCGCAAGTCCACGGCCAAGGAAAAAACCAATATGATGGTCTTCATCCACCCCACCATCATCCGTGACGAGGGACTCGCGCAAAACATCACCCGGTCCAAGTACAACTGGATACGCGACCGACAGATGGATGTGCGCCGCAAGGAACATCTTTTCATCGATGATGAGGACGTGCCCGTCATGCCTTCCCTGGACAACTATCTTTCCGTCCCGCCATCGTTCATAAGACCCGTGGAAGAACCGGGCGGCGGCGCAAGCGCGCAGCCGCCGCAGGATGCCCCGGCGGCGGAAACCCCATAATGCCCGCTCACGCCCATGACGCCATGACTCAAGGCGATCGGACAGGCGCCCCTGCAGAACTCGAACTGGATGCCGGCCATGGCGGCCGCCTCCCCTTCGCCTATGCAAAACGCCAGGGCATCCTGGTCGATGAGGTCAAGAACGGGGTTGCCCGCGTGCTGTGCCGCCCCAACGTCAACAGCCTCTCTCTGGCCGAGGTGAGGCGCTACACCGGCCTCCCCCTGAAGCTTGAAATCCTCCCGCCCGACAAATTCGACAGCATCCTGCAAAAATCCTATGAGCACGGCACCTCTCAGGCCATGCAGATGATCGGCGAGATGGGCGATGAACTGGACCTGTCCAGTATCGCCCAGCAGATGTCGGAACCGGAAGACCTGCTGGAGAGCGAGGACGACGCGCCCATCATCCGCCTCATCAACGCCATGCTCACGGAAGCGGTCAAGGAGAACGCCTCGGACATCCACATCGAGCCCTACGAAAACCGCCTGGCGATACGCTTCCGCGTCGACGGCGTATTGCGTGAGGTGCTGGAGCCCGCGCGCGTGCTGGCCCCCATCCTGGTGTCGCGCATCAAGGTCATGGCCAAACTGGACATCGCCGAAAAACGCCTGCCCCAGGATGGACGCATTTCCCTGAAGATCGCCAACCGCGCCGTGGACGTGCGTGTCTCCACCCTGCCCTCGGCCCATGGGGAGCGGGTGGTATTGCGCCTGCTGGACAAGCAGGCGGGACGCCTCGACCTGGAACAACTGGGCATGTCGCCGGAGGGCCTTGCGGGCATCGACCGCATCATTCACCGCCCCCACGGCATCATCCTCGTCACCGGCCCCACGGGCTCGGGCAAGACCACCTCCCTGTACGCCATGCTCACCGCGCTGAACGACAAGAGCGAGAACATCATGACGGTGGAGGACCCCATCGAGTACCACATCGACGGCATCAGCCAGACCCAGGTGCAGAGCAAGATCGAGATGTCCTTCGCCCGCGGCCTGCGCGCCATTCTGCGCCAGGATCCGGACATCGTCATGGTGGGCGAGATCCGCGACCTGGAAACCGCCGAGATCGCCGTACAGGCCAGCCTCACTGGCCACCTGGTCCTGTCCACCCTGCACACCAACAGCGCCGTCGGCGCCATGATGCGCCTGCGCGACATGGGCGTGGAACCCTTTCTGCTCGCCTCCAGCCTCATCGGGGTCCTGGCGCAACGGCTGGTGCGCCTGCTGTGCCCGGCCTGCAAACAGCCGGTCGAGGCCACTGCCACCGAAAAAGAGGCCTTGGGCGTATCCGTGAACAAGCCGCTCTCCCTGTACAAGGCGGACGGATGCAAGGCCTGCAACTTCACCGGCTACCGGGGGCGCACGGCCATCTTTGAACTGATCGAAATCGACAGCACCCTGCGCACCATGATCCATGACTGCGTCTCGGAGCAGGAAATCGAAAACTACGCCCACAGTAAAACGCCCAGCATTTACCAGGATGGCGCCAGGCGTGTCCTGGCCGGCGACACCACCCTGGAGGAAGTGCTGCGCGTCACCCATGAGGCGTGAATAAACCGTCATGGGCGCCTTCGAATACACCGCACTCGACGACAAGGGCAAGGAACGCAAGGGCGTCCTGGAGGGCGACGCGCCGCGCCAGATCCGCCAGCAGTTGCGCGACAAGGGTTGGGTGCCCGTCAGCGTGGCGGAAATCAGCCAGGAACAGCAGGACCGCGGCAGGCGCCTGTTCGAGCTGGGCAGGGGCGTCAGCGCCACAGACCTGGCCCTCATCACCCGCCAGTTCGCCACCCTGGTGCGCTCCGGGCTGCCTATCGAGGAATCCCTGCGCGCAGTCTCCCAGCAATGCGAGAAGACGCGACTCAAGAATCTGTTGCTCGCGGTGCGCTCGCGGGTCATGGAGGGCCACCCCCTGGCCACGGCCCTGGCAGACTATCCGCGGGTATTCTCCGATCTCTACCGCGCCACCATCGCCGCCGGCGAACAGTCGGGGCATCTGGACGAGGTGCTGGACCGCCTGGCCGACTACACGGAGAACCGCCAGGTGCTGCGCGACAAGATCGTGCAGGCGCTGATCTATCCCATCCTGGTCATCATTGTCGCCATCCTGGTGGTGGCGGGCCTCATGACCTACGTGGTGCCCCAGATCATCCAGGTCTTCGAGAACATGGGCCAGGAACTTCCCCCATTGACCGTGGGCCTCATCGCCGTCAGTGACTTCACCCGCGAGAGCGGGCCCTGGATCGCCGCCTTGCTGGTCGCCGCGCTCATCGGGCTGCGCCTGCTGTTGCGCCGCGACGGACCCAAAAAACGCTTTCACCGCATGTTGCTCGCCATTCCCCTGCTGCGCCATCTCGTCAGGGGGCTCAATGCCGCGCGCTTCGCGCGCACCCTGAGCATTCTCAGCGCCAGCGGCGTGCCGGTGCTGGAATCCCTGAGGATCTCGGCCCAGGTCGTCACCAACCTGCCCATGCAGGAGGCCGTCGAGACGGCCGCGCGCCATGTCAGGGAAGGCGCCAGCCTGAGCCGCGCCCTGGACCGCAGCGGCTATTTTCCACCCATGACCATACATCTCATCGCCAGCGGTGAATCCAGCGGCAAACTGGAACTCATGCTGGAGCGCGCCGCCGCCAGCCAGGAACGGGAACTGGAGTCCCTCATGCAGACCCTGCTCGGCCTGTTCGGCCCCCTGGTCATCCTGGTCATGGGCGGTATCGTGCTGGTGATCATCCTCGCCATGCTGCTGCCTATCATAAATCTGAACCAACTGGTAATCTAAATCGTCTAATCAGGAATCAGCCAAAATGGAAAAAATCATGTATCGAAACTTACGCAATCCCCGTCCCATGGAGCGCGGCTTCACTCTTATCGAAGTGCTGGTAGTGGTGGTCATCCTGGGCATCCTGGCCGCCATCATCGTCCCCAATATCATGGACAAGCCGGGCGCCGCCAAGATCACCAAGGCCAAGGCGGATATCCGCGCCATCGAGAGCGCCATGAACATGTACCGACTGGACAACCACGTCTATCCCACCACCGACGAGGGCCTGGAGGCGCTGGTGCCCAAATACCTGCCACGCCTGCCCAAGGACCCCTGGGACCGGCCCTACCAGCTTCTCAGCCCGGGCACTCAGGGGGAATTCGACATCTTTACCCTGGGACGCGACGGCCAGCAGGGTGGTGAAGGAGAGGACGCCGACATCGGCAACTGGGACCTGGACGGTTAACCCGCAATTCTCACCAGGATGGCAGGCCCTCGCTTGACCCTTGAATTCACAAAGGATTTTTACTCGGCCGGAAATACCCTTTGTACCCGCTCCTTCGTAAAATCCTTTTGTGAATCCAATTCTCCGCTCGATCATTCCGCCTTCCTGGTGAGAAATGCGGGTTAAACCGGCCCATGTTCCGCCCGCCTCCCGTACCGTGAGGGCTGGCAAGCAATCCGGCTCGGCCAGATCAGCAGGATTCACGCTCATCGAGCTGCTGGTGGTCGTGCTGATCATCGGTATCACGGTGGGCCTGGTGGTCATCTCCATCGACCCCGGCCGAACGGACGAAATGAAGCAGGAAGCACGCCGTCTGCAGGAACTGATTCGTCTCGCCTCCCAGGAAGCGATCATGCAGAGCTACGAATACGCCCTGGAAGTCAGCGATGACGGATACCGCTTCCTGAGCCTGACCAAGCAAAAGTGGGCACCGGCGGAGGATCCCATGCTGAGGGCGAGAACCCTGCCCGAGCCGCTGTATTTCGAGGTGTATTTCGACGGCGAACCCTTCGATTTCCCGGCCAGCGAACAGGATCCGGAAGAAGATGGGGAAGGAGAGGAGGAGAACAGTCCGCGCATATTTCTGTTCTCCAGCGGCGAGATCTCACCGGTGGACATTGTGCTGAAATCCGAAGATTCCGAGGCGCGCTATCATGTCGTCACGGAAATCAACGGCAAAGTTTCCCTGAAAACCAACGAGGATGAGGAACCATTCTGACGAGGCCGGTCATGCAGCAGGCTGCCGAAAAAGCGTACAGGACCCAGCAGGGATTCACCCTCCTGGAAGTCCTCATCGCCCTCGCCATTGTTGCCGTGGCCCTGGGCGCCATCATCAGCGAGGTCGGCCGCCACGTCTACAACACCGCCCAGCTGCGGGACCGCACCGTGGCCCACTGGGTGGCCATGAACATCGTTGCCGAGCAGCAGATCAACAACAAGTGGCCCTCGGTGAGCACCAAGAAGGGTGAAACCACCATGGGCGGCCAGGAATGGTTCTGGACCCTGACTGTCAGCGAAACGGCCGACGACCGGGTACGGCGCCTGGATGTCGCCGTCGACACCCGCAAGGACAGCGACACGCCGTTGAGCAGTCTCATCGCCTACCTGGGAAGACCCGCACCTTAGCCATGAGCCGCCAGTATTCAGGCCTTCGCCAGGACGGTCATGGGCTGCGCCATGGACAGGCGGCCTTCACCCTCCTCGAGCTGCTCGTCTCCCTCGCCCTCTTTGCCGTGCTGTCGGTTATCGCCTACAGCACGCTGCAGAACATCATGGAGGCACGGCAGCGCAGCGAGGCACAGGCTGAACGCCTCGTGACCCTGCAGACATTGTTCACCATCATGGAACGCGACTTCGAGCAGGCCATCCAGCGTGGGATCCGAGATATCTTCGGCGACCATCAGGCCGCCCTCCTGGGCACGGGAGAGGCCATCGAGTTCAGCCGCGCGGGGCGGCGCAATCCCGCCGGATTCGCGCGCAGCAACTTGTTGCGTGTCGCCTATCTCCTGGAGGATGATGAACTCAAGCGCAGGACCTGGCGCGTCATGGACCGCGCACAGGACAGTCAATATCAGGAGGCGGTGCTGGCTCAGGACATCGAGACCATCGAGATCCGCTATCTGGACGGGCGACTCAACTGGAAAAAGCAGTGGCCGATACCCAATCCTGCCTCAAGCGCGCCGCCCGCGCTGCCCAGGGCCATCGAATTTTCCATTGAGAACGAGGAACTGGGGCGCATCACCCGCCTGTTCCGCATCCCCCAGGGCATGGCGGCCGCGCCAAAGGGGGCAACTTGAGGGGCGATAAGGTAAAATCAGCGGGTATTCACCTCGAAGTACACGAAGACCGCGAAGAAAAACCAAGGAACCTCTGATTAATTCTGGACCGGATGGATGGCGAGATGAAATGTTCCGGATCAAGGCGAAAAGCGCAGGTAATCGCGTGCTATTGCCAAGATTTTCAACGCAGAGCCGGGACATTTCAGCCGCCAGACGCCGGTTCATGAATTGATCAGAGGTTCCCCCAAGCCAACATGCATGACAAATCATTGAATATCGGGTTCTGGCGCAAATATTTTTGAAGACACTTTCTGTACAATGAAATCAAATTCTTTGTGAACTTCGTGTTCTCTGTGGTGAAAAATTAATTACATCCAAGACATAATGCTGGCAAAACACTCACACCAGACCGGCGTGGCACTGGTCACCGCCCTGCTGGTCACCGCCATCGCAACGGTCACGGCCGTCTCCATGGCCGCGCGCCAGCAACTGGACCTGCGCCGCACCGCCAATGTACTGGACACGGATCAGGCCTATCTGTTCGCCCTGGGTGTTGAAGCTTGGGCGCGGCAGATTCTGATCCGCGACCGCAAGGATGGCAACATCGATCATCCCGGAGAAGACTGGGCCACCGTTCTGCCTCCCATCGCCGTGGAAGGCGCGCTGCTCTCGGGCAGTATCGAGGATCTGCAGGGACGCTTCAATCTCAACAACCTGGTCCAGAACGGCGCCGCCAGTGAAAAGGATGTCCAGCAGTTCAGGCGCCTGTTACAGGCCCTGGGGCTGGACACGAAAATTGCGCTGGCCGTGGTGGACTGGATGGACGCTGACGAGGAATTGAGTTTTCCAGACGGCGCCGAGGACAATGAATACCTGGGGAAGGCCCAGCCTTACCGCACGCCCAACCGCCCCATGGCCAGCCCCAGCGAGCTGTTGCTGGTGCAGGGCGTGGACCGCCAGGCCTATGAAACCCTCGCGCCACATGTGGCGACCCTGCCCGTACGCACTCCCATCAACGTCAATACCGCCACGGCGCCCGTGCTCATGTCGCTGGTGGAAGGGTTGAGCCCATCCGATGCGGAGCAGCTCATTGAGGCGCGTGGCGACGAAGGCTATGAAAATATCAGCGCCTTCAAAAACCAGGATGTGTTCAAGGACAAGACGGAAACCATCGACAACATCAGCGTGGCCAGCAATTTCTTCATGGTCAGCGCCAATGTGCGCCTGGAGCGCGCGCAGACCCAATTATACAGCCTCTTGTCCCGTAACAACGATGCCTCGGCGCAGGTGGTCATGCGCGCCCAGGGAGCTTACTGAGTGAGCCGCCGCCTGTTCATATTCCTGCCCGCGGAAGAAGACGCGCCCGTCCACTGGCTGCTCATGGAAGACGTGGAGGCCGGTCCCGACATTGAGATCCGGGAAGGACTGGAACAGGCCTCCCTGCACGCCACCGGGTCCCGCGTCATCGTCATTGCGCCCGGGCAGTCGGTGGTGCTGGCAAGCGCCCGCATCCCCAGCCGCAATCGCCAGCGCATACTCAGCGCCCTGCCCTATATGCTGGAGGACCAGCTCATCTCCGAAGTGGAGCGGCTGCACTTCGCCCTGGGGCAGCGGGATGCCGACGGCCTTGTCTCGACCGCCATTGTTGACCGGGAACTCATGACGGCCTGGCTGGCGCGCCTGCGCTCCTTCGACATCGAACCTGACATGGTAACGCCCGACCTGCTCTGCCTGCCCCTCTCTCCCGGCCATTGGACCCTTCTGCACGGGGCTCATCACAGCCTGATGCGGACAGGCCCTCAAAGTGGCTCCGTGATCGACAACGACAATCTGGTGGCCATAACAGGCCTTCTGCTCGACGAGGCCGCCGGCCGCCTGCCCGAAACCATTGACTGTTTCAGCCACGATCCCCAGGCCCTGCCCTTGGGAGAACTGGAGGCCGCCGTCGCCGTGTCGGTGGAAACCCTCGACGCCCCCGTGCCGGCCTTTCTTGCCCGGCATTTCCAGGAGGGCAACAGTATCAATCTGCTGCAGGGGGAATTCAGCCGCCGGGAGCAACTGGGCAGGCTGTGGCGGCCATGGCTTCCGGCCCTGGGACTGCTTGCAGCCCTGCTCCTCATCAACGGTGCCGTCACCATCGCCGATTATTTCCGTCTCGGCAAGGAACAGGCGCGCCTCGTGGAGCACAACAAACAGATCTACCGCGATGCCTTCCCGCAAAGCCGCCGCGTGGTCAACCCCCGCGCCCAGATGGAACAGGGCCTTGAGAAACTCCGCTCCGGAGGCGGCCTCATGAGCAGTGGCTTCCTCGATATTCTAAAGGCCAGCGGGGCGGATTTCAGCAAAACCAAGGGATTGGCGCTGCAACGCTTCAGTTACCGCGACGGGCGCCTGGATATCGCCCTGACCATTCCCGACCTGCAGGCCCTGGACAAGCTCAAGGAGCGTCTTGTCAAAGACGCCGGACTCCTGGTGGAAATCCAGTCGGCCAGCGCCCGCAATGGCAAGGTAGAGGCACGCATGCAACTGAGGCGCGCGGCGTCATGAAGGAATTCCTCGCCAATCTGAGTCCCCGCGAACGGCGCCTGCTCTATATCGGGAGCGCCGTCGCCGCCGTGCTGCTGTTCTACCTCACCGTGTGGGCGCCCCTGTCCGCCAAGGTCGACCGCCTGCGGGAGAACGTTGCGGAACAGCAACGGCTGGAGGCGTGGATGCTGCAAGCCAAGGAAGAAGTTCTGCGCCTGCGCCAGGCCGCGGCGGGCAAGATAAAGCGCTCCCGCCAGTCTCTGCTGGCGCTGACGGATCAGTCGGCCAAGCGCCAGGGGCTGGCCCAGGCCATCAAGCGCGTGCAGCCCGACGGCCAGAACAAGGTCAACATCCGTCTGGAAGGCGCGGCCTTCGATGACGTGGTGACCTGGCTGGAAACCCTGCAAGCCCAGCACGGCGTAAGCGTCGTCTCTATCACCGTGGACCGCCAGGACCAGCCGGGCCTGGTGGATGCACGGCTCACATTGCAAGGACCCACTTCATGAAACGGGCCGGATATTACGGCGCCTTCGCGCTTGCGGCCTATCTCCTGTTCGTCGTCATCCAGTTGCCCGCCGCGCAGCTTCATACCCTGCTGGACGGGGACGACAAGCTGCCCGCCAGGCTTTATCAGATTTCCGGCACCGTGTGGGAAGGCAAGGCCGCGGCCGTGGATATCGGTGACAACCGCCTTGAGGATGTACGCTGGAGCCTGCGGCCCTGGGCGCTGCTGCTGGGGAGGCTGGAGGCGCACATCGACTTTGCCAAGGGGAAAGGCCGGATCTCAACCCTCGCCGGCCGCACCTTCGGCGGCAGCGTCTATCTGCGCGAACTCCGCGGCAAGCTGCCTCTCAGCGACCTCGAATCCTTCATCAGCAAAACTCCCATGGGCCTCTCCGGCAACCTGGACATCGCCATGGCGGATCTGACCCTTGCCGACCACCTCATCGAGTCCGTCAATGGCACTCTGCGCGTCGCGGAGGCGGGAGTGGGGCCACCGGTCAACACGTCCATTGGCAACTTTACAATGGACCTGGAAACGGGTGACGAGGGGATACGCGGCGTATTGCGCGACGCGGGCGGTCCCCTTCAGGCCGAGGGCCTGTTGCTGCTGGAGGCAGACGGCAACTACAAATTCACCATGGAACTCTCCCTGCGTGATCCCACGCGAAATGATCTGCGCAACGCCCTGCGTTTCATCGGCACGCCCAGTGCCGACGGCAAAGTATCACTGGTACAGACGGGGAAGATCGAGCTGGAGGGACTGCTCTGACGCTGAATACTCAGCGTTTCATGGAATCGAAGAATTCGGCGTTGGATTTTGTGGCCTTCAGCTTGTCCAACAGAAATTCGATGGCGGCCAGCTCGTCCATGGGATGGAGCAGCTTGCGCAGGATCCACATCTTCTGCAGCTCGTCCGGCTTGGTGAGCAGTTCTTCCCTTCTCGTACCGGAACGGTTGAGATTGATGGCGGGATAGATGCGCTTCTCGGCGATGCGGCGGTCGAGATGGATCTCCATGTTGCCCGTGCCCTTGAACTCCTCATAGATCACGTCGTCCATGCGCGAGCCCGTCTCCACCAGCGCGGTGGCGATGATGGTGAGGCTGCCGCCTTCCTCCACGTTGCGCGCGGCGCCGAAGAAACGCTTGGGGCGGTGCAGGGCGTTGGCGTCCACACCACCGGTCAGCACCTTGCCCGATGAGGGGATCACCGTGTTGTAGGCGCGCGCCAGGCGGGTGATGGAGTCCAGCAGGATCACCACGTCACGCTTGTGCTCCACCAGGCGCTTGGCCTTCTCGATCACCATCTCCGCCACCTGCACGTGCCGGCTGGCCGGTTCGTCGAAGGTGCTGGAGATCACCTCGCCGCGCACGGAGCGCTTCATCTCGGTGACTTCCTCGGGCCGTTCGTCGATGAGCAGGACGATGACATGGCACTCGGGACTGCGGGTGGTGATGGAGTGGGCGATGTTCTGCAGCATCATGGTCTTGCCCGCCTTGGGCGGGGAGACGATCATGCCGCGCTGTCCCTTGCCGATGGGCGCCACCAGCTCGATGATGCGCGGAGTGATGTCCTCGGTGCTGCCATTGCCCAGCTCCATGGGCAGGCGCTGATTGGCGAACAGCGGCGTGAGATTCTCGAACAGCACCTTGCTCTTGGCCACGTCGGGCGACTCGAAATTGATCTGGCTGACCTTGAGCAGGGCGAAATAACGCTCGCCCTCCTTGGGCGGGCGGATCTTGCCCGACACGGTATCGCCGGTGCGCAGGCTGAAACGCCGGATCTGGCTGGGCGAGACATAGATATCGTCGGGACCCGCCAGATAGGAACTGTCGGCGGAGCGGAGAAAACCGAAGCCATCCTGCAGGATCTCCAGCACGCCTTCGCTGTAGATGTCCTCGCCGCTCTTGGCATGAGCCTTGAGGATAGCGAAGATCACGTCCTGCTTGCGTGATCTCGCCAGCCCCTCGATGCCCATCTCCTGGGCCAGGGTCAACAGTTCACTAACGGATTTTTGCTTGAGTTCGGTCAGATTCATAATGGATGCATTTTGTGTTGCTAACGAACAGCGGTGTATGGCGCCATACGCGCGCCGGTTGGACAAACTAGAGGTATTTCAAAAAATGGGGTATCGCCGAATCAGAGTGTTCTATCGGTCTTTTTATGACGATACGCTACCACTTATTCCAAATGGCGTCCAGTCTTTTTTGGCCGGTCCGCTGGCCTTCCGGACCATGTGCATGCCTTCCGCGCGGGGCGGAAGGATCATAACGCGGGGTTGTATTGCACTCTTGCGCGGACGGGTCCGCGGCTTCTCTTGCCGGTCTACAGGTTGCTGTCGATGAAGGCGGCCAGCTGTGATTTCGACACGGCGCCCACCTTGGTGGCCTCGACATTGCCATTCTTGAACAGCATCAAAGTGGGGATGCCACGAATGCCATACCGCGGTGGCGTTGCGGGATTGTCATCGATGTTCAGTTTGGCGACTTGTATCTTGCCTGCATATTCCTCGGAGATCTCCTTCAACACGGGCGCGATCATCTTGCACGGGCCGCACCATTCGGCCCAGAAATCCACCAGTACGGGTAAAGCGGCGTTCAGAACAACGTCTTCGAAGTCTGCGTCGCTTACATGGATAATATTGTCACTCACGTTAAGGTAAACCTCCGGTTATGGTCGTTACTGGAAAAAACGGGCTGTCATCCGGGAATGAATAAGATTATTATTAACAAATTAAACCTCGTGTTACAAACTTCCGGTCATCATTTTAACGCATGGGTTTGCCTGGAAGTCTGCCGGCCCCGCCACGGGTCTCAGTAATGAACGTTGTATCGCTTTTGGAGTCGCGTCCGCGGAAGATATCCCTGCCGTGCCGGCCACCTGCCGGTGTGCCTGGGCACTTGCGACTGCCATCATAACACAACCACCCAGATGCGCTATATGAGCCGATTATGGAAGACAACCACCTGACTGACATAGAATTTTCGTCGTTTAACCTGCCGAGCCCGCTTCTTCGCGGCATTGTGGAGGCAGGCTATACCCATTGCACACCCATACAGGCAAAATCCCTGCCATTGCTCTTGCAGGGACAGGACATCACCGGCCAGGCCCAGACAGGCACGGGGAAGACGGCCGCCTTTCTCATCGCCATGTTCCACCGCCTGTTGCACGCGGAACCGCAAAAGGTCCAACAACCCCGCCAGCCGCGCGGCATGATCATCGCCCCCACCCGCGAACTGGCGGTGCAGATTCACAACGATGCCCTGGTGCTGGGCAAGCACACGGGCTTCAATATCGGACTGGTCTATGGCGGCACCGCCTACGAGGCGCAGCGCGAGATCTTCAAGAGCGACGTGGATATTCTTATCGGCACCCCTGGCAGGATCATCGACTATTTCAAACAGCGCCTGTTCAATCTCAAATCCATCGAGGTGCTGGTGCTCGACGAAGCCGACCGCATGTTCGACCTGGGCTTCATCAAGGACATCCGCTACCTGCTGCGGCGCATGCCCAGACCCGAGGACAGGCTAACCATGCTGTTCTCCGCGACCCTCTCCTTCCGCGTCACGGAGCTGGCCTATGAACACATGAACCTGCCGCAACTGGTGCGCATCGAAACCGACCGCGTCACGGCCGACAAGGTGCAGCAGAAAATCTACTATACCTCCAACGAGGAAAAAATCCCCCTCTTGATCGGGCTGCTCAACTCCGTCGACCCGCAGCGCACCATTCTCTTCACCAACACCAAGCACATGGCCAACCGGGTGTGCGCCTATCTGCAGGCCAATGATTTCAGCGCCGGCATACTCTCTGGCGACGTGCCCCAGAAAAAGCGCCTCAGCCTGCTCAAGCGCTTTCAGAACGGGGACCTGGCCATCCTGGTGGCCACCGACGTGGCGGCGCGCGGGCTGCACATCCCCGATGTCAGCCATGTCATCAATTTCGACCTGCCCCAGGATCCGGAAGACTATGTACACCGTATCGGACGCACCGCCCGCGCTGGCGCCAGCGGCGACGCCATCAGTTTCGCCTGCGAGGAGTACGTCTTCTCCCTCCCCGATATCGAGGAATACCTGGGCCACAAGATTCCCCAGGAACCCATCTCGGCCGATCTCCTGGCCGAACCCAAAAAGCCGCCGCCCGCGCCGCGCGCCCGGCGCGGAGGCCGCGACAGGCGGCCGCGCCGCAATACCCGGCCGCGGCGGCGCGCATCCAGATCCAGGCATGCCTGAAAACGAAACCGCCATCCGCCTGGGCTTCTTTTTCGGCATCTTCGCCGTCATGGCCTGCTGGGAACTCATCGCGCCCTGCCGCCGCCTCACGGCGTCCAAGGCCCGGCGCTGGACCCGCAATCTGCTGATTGTCGCCATCAACACCCTGACCGTGCGCCTGCTCTTCCCCGCGGCCGCCGTTGGCCTGGCCCTGGTGGCGGCGCAACAAGGCTGGGGACTCCTCAATATCATCGCACTTCCTCAGGGGCTGGAGGTGTTCCTGGCTGTCGTCGCCCTGGACTTCGCCATCTATCTTCAGCACGTTTTGTTTCACGCCATTCCCGCCCTGTGGCGCCTGCACATGGTGCATCACAGCGACGTGGACATCGACGTCACCACGGGCGCCCGTTTCCACCCCGTGGAGATCGTACTTTCCATCCTCATCAAGTTTGCCGTGATCCTGGCGCTGGGGCCGTCGGCAACGGCGGTCATCATTTTCGAGATCCTGCTCAACGGCGCCGCCATGTTCAATCACAGCAACATCAGAATACCGCCGCGGATCGACCGGATACTGCGCCTGTTCATCGTCACACCGGACATGCATCGCGTCCACCATTCGGTCATCAAGGACGAAACCAACAGCAATTTCGGATTCAACCTGCCCTGGTGGGACCGCCTGCTGGGCACTTACCGGGACCAGCCCCGCCTCGGTCACCAGCACATGGAAATCGGGCTGCACTCATTCCGCGATCCTGACTGGCTGACCCTGCCCCGCCTGCTGGCGCTGCCCTTCACGCACGATGCCCGCGACTACCCCCTGAACCGGGAAAGCGAGTAACCCGCATTTTCACCAGGCTGGCCGGATAAACGGTCAAAAGCAGCTGGCGACACCGCTTTCCAGGTCCGGGTATTTCAGCTCCACGTCCAGCTCGTCCAGCATACGGCGGTTGTCGATGCGGCGCGATTCGCGCAGAAACTCCAGCATGCCCTTACTTAGCACCTTTTCCGCCTCCTCCCAGGACAATGGCGGAGGCGGCGCCAGTCCCGCCATTCTGGCTACCAGCGCATAATATTCCGCCATGCGCCCGGGGCGGCCATCACTGACATTGTAGACATGCAAACCCGTGGCACGCTGTGCGGCGCGGCGGCATACCTCCACCAGGTCGTCCTCGTGAATGCGGTTACTGTAGGGCGCATCCGGCGCAACGAGCACCCCCTGTCCCTTGCGCAGGGCATCGATGGGCAGGCGCCCGGGGCCATAGATGCCGGCGATGCGCAGCATGACAACGGGCACACCGCTGCGCTGATGCCACTGCGTCAACTGCCGTTCCGCATCCAGGCGCCGCTGGCCGCGCGGATTTCCCGGACGGGGAGCACGGTCTTCATTTACCCAAGCGCCATGACATTGCCCGTATACCCCCGTAGTGCCCAGATACACCACGGCCCTGGGTGGCGCATCCGGTTGCACGCTGGCCAGAAAATGCCGCATGCGGACATCGTGGTTGCCATGATCCGGCGGCGGGGCCGTGTAATAGACACAGGCATTCCGCAGGGAGGGAAGCGGCAGGGGTGCGGGCGCATCCAGATCGGCCCGCACCACTTCCAGACCCAGCCGGGCCAGGCCCTCCAGGCGCCTGACCGCGCGCGTGATCCCGGTCACGGGACATCCGTCCGCCAGCAAGCCGCGCGCCAGTTGACAACCTACGCGCCCGCACCCAACAATGACCACGTGAGAGTGGTTTGCCTGTCGGGCGTGGAGCGGCCTCACCAGCGGCCTCCCGGCCATTCATTACCCCGCAGACCTCTGCGGCTCAAAAGAGACCTCATCCGGCAATCAACAACCAGGATATTCACAAGCAGCTTCATGACCAGGCAAATAACCGTCAAGGTAAGGGAAACAACATTACTGGCGCCGGAAATCCTGCGCGTGATACTGGCGCCGGAGCAAGCATCCCGTCTGGACTTCCAGCCGGGACAATACATCAGCATTCACCACAACGGGCAGGAACGCTATTTCTCCATTGCCAACGCTCCCCGACCCAATGGCGAGCTGGAGCTGCATATCCGCAGGTTGCCGGGAAACGACTTCACGCATTACGTCTTCGAGCGCATGAGCTGCGGCGACCCGCTCTCCGTCAGCGGTCCCTTCGGCATGTTTACGCTGCGGCCCCCGGTCGGCAGACGCCTGATTTTCGTCGCCGGCGGAACAGGCTTCGCGCCCATCAAGAGTTTTGTCGAGCATCACCTGGAATCAGGGGCGCGCCCGCCCCTCAGCCTTTATCGGGGTGCGCGCAGCGGGGCCGACCTCTATCTGGATGACTTGTGCCGCGAGTGGCAACGCCGGCGCCTGATTGAGTATATTCCGGTGCTGTCCGAGGCGGAGGAGGACACGGCCTGGCAGGGCAGAAAGGGGCTGGTCCACGAAGCCGTCGTCGCGGACCAGCCCCGGCTCGGAGACTGTGAGATCTACGCCTGCGGCCCCCCGGCGATGATCACAGCGCTCAGGACCTCGCTCCTTGGCCGCGGCCTGCCGCCCGGGCAGTTTCACTCGGAAGGGGGCTGAGGCCGGGCAGGCGGCTGCTCTCCCCTTCAGCTGGCGGTGATGAGGGCGCCCTTGCTGATGTCGGCAGACTGGTCTTCCAGTTGCTGCACGGAATCCGGCGACCTGGCCAGCATGCACTTGCGGTAGTAGAGCAACGCCTTCTCGCTTTCGCCCATCTCATCCACCACGCCCGCGAGTTCCTGCAGCACCTCTGCGTTTTCCTCCTCCACGGACAGGCAGGCCTCCAGGTATTGGCGCGCCTTGTCCCATTGCTTGTCGCGCTTGTATAGACGTCCCAGCGTGAGCATGAGCGAGAAACTGTCCTTGTGGTTCCTCAGCCAGGTTTCCGCGCGCGAGAGCTGGATCTGGGTATCGCCGTTGATGAGCCCATACAGATAGACCAGGTTTTCGTCCCAGTGCTTCTGCAGATAACGGGACAGCACCATCTCGGCGTTGGTGCCCGAATTGCACTTCATCAACTGGTTGACATAGACGCTGACCAGTTCGGGGAGCTTGCGCACGTCCTTGTCCATGTGCTGCCACACCTCGTGGAGCTTCCTCACATCATGATCGGCGCCGGCCTCGTTGAGCAGCTCCGTGTTGGCCAGAATCTCCAGCTCTCGGGTCTTCTCGTAGCTGAGGATGTTGCGCTTGCGGGCCGTTGGCAACAGGGCCAGCAAGTGATGCCAGTCACGCACATCATGATAGAGGGCCAACAGGCGCTTGGTAACGGCCTCCTGCTTGGGCTCGTTGACGCGCAGGATTTCCAGGGTCTTGAGGGCGCGGTCCATCTTGCCTTCCTGGATGAGCAGCTCGGCGCGCGTCAGGCCGATGGCGGTTTCGGCCTTGGGCATCAGCTCGGAAGCCTTGTTCAGATACTCGTCTCGCCTGCCGTGCGCCCCCAGCTTCTCGGCGGCGCGCGCGGCGAACAGGTAATTGAGTACCGGGCTCTTGGAGACCTCGATGAAGGCCATCAGTTCACGCTCGGCTTCCTTCCAGCGCCCGTTGATGAGGGCGACGACACCGTTGGTAAGCGCCTCGTGGGACTTGCGGGACAGCTTCTCGTCACGCCGCCTGCCGCGCCACTTGTTGTAATTGCCGGGAAAAAAGAACACCTTCATGACCACCCGCATGATGAGGTAGAACACCACGAAGGCGACACCCAGCGCCACCGAGGCGAGGATGAAGCTGGTCTCGATGGTCCAATCCTGGAAGTTGATGACGATATAGCCGGGATCGTCGCGCGCCACCAGGGTGATGACAACCGCGATCACGAGAACGATCAGTGCTGTGAATAGTAGTTTCATGGTTATTCACCACCGTTGTTGTTTGATTGCGGGGATGCCGCGGTGGCAAACGCCTGGGAGGCGATGACCTCGCGTATGGCATTGAGCGATGCGGTAAGGGATGGCAGCTCGGGATTGACCACCATCTGGTCCAGTTTGTCCAGGGACGCAAGAGCGCCGCTGACCGCCGCGTCGCTGGTGTCGTAGTATTTGTTGATCCAGTCCTTGATCGCCTTCAGGCTGTCATGGTAGATCTGCTCGTCGCGCCGCAGCAGGGCCAGGCGGGCCGTCTCCAGCTTCAGCTGCAGATTCTGCACCAGATACTCGTGTTCCTCCGGCGGCAGAATGGGCTGCTCGGGCTGCTCGCGGTGACGCACGGTCACCAGATCCTTGAAGGCCTGCCACATGCCCAGGAAAAAGCCCTTCCAACCCTCTTCCTTCACCTCCTCTTCACCGGCTGCGCTTGCTTCCTCCTCGGCCGGGGTGGCGCCGCTGCTGGGCAGAGGCAGCTTGGTCACCGCATCCTGGAGGCTGCTGAGAGTAAAGGCAGCGCCGGCGATATCCGCCTTGGGCACGGCCAGCAGGGCATTCAGGTCATCGGCGATCATGCGCCGGGTATTGGCAAAGGCCGGGTGACCGATCTCGCGCAGGCGGGCATCGGCCGCGGTGAGCGCCGCCACCGCCGTGCCGACGTCGCGCTTGAACTGGAGGCTGTCGATGGCGATACGGATAAGGTGCTCCACTTCCTCCGGCTCCCAGACGGGCTCCTCGGGCTTGACCTCGTTAAGCTTCTCCTGCAGGGAGGCCAGTGACTGCTGGAGGATGTTGAAATCACCCGTAAGCTTGTCATTGAGACGGGTGTCGAGGGCCTTCATTTCTCCCTGCAGGGTTGACTGCAAGGAGGCAATCCGGGGCTCCAGGCTGCTGGTCGCCTGGGCCAGTTGGGAGACCTTGCCCTCGATCTGTCCGATGCGCTGGTCGGTTTCCTTGAAACGGCTTTCCACCTGGCCGGCAATCTGCCCCGTCTGGCTGTCCAGTTGCCCCACTACCGCAAGGTTCTTCTGCCATAGCTGATATCCTCCCACGATGCCGCCAACGGCGACGATCAGGGCAAGAAACGCCAGGAAAACGCCTGACTTGGAAGACGATCCCTGCGCCTTGGCAGGTGGTTGGCTGGATTGCTGTTCCGGCTGGCCGGCGGCAGTGGCCTCGCTGGCCGCCGCGTCGGCGCCGGCCTCGTCTGTCTGCTTGCCTTCTCCGGAAACCTCCCCCTCGTACTGCTCTATTTTTTCTTCTTTACTCATGAAATAACTCTCCGAGAGCTTTCGTTTTTATTGATAGCATACCACGCTTCGATCGCGGCCACTAATCCTTCATCGCTGGACAGCGATGCGACAACGGGTTCATGAACGAACCCCAATTTGCATGCGAACATGGCGTTGCGGTGGCTCATCACCACCATGGGAGTGCGCAAAAGCCTGTCCCGGTTTTCCTCGGCGGTGATCTCATAGAGGTTTTGCATGCCCTCATTGCTGCTCACCACCATGATGTCGGCGCCGCCCTCGCGCAGCAGGCGATTCAGTTGCGCGGAGCTGTCTTCGGGTATGACGCGGCGATAGACTTCCGCATAGTAAACCGATGCGCCCCGTTCTTTCAGGGTGCGCGCCAGCAGTTCCCTCCCTCCTTCCCCACGGAAGATGATAATTTTTTTTCCCGCCACTTGCCACATTTCCTCCTCGGCCAGCAACGCTTCGCTGTTGTAGGCCTGAGTTGGGCAAATATCCGCATACAATCCGTGCCTTACCAGCGCCTCCGCACTGCGCTTGCCCACCACCGCCAGTTTCAGGCGCGCTGGCCAGCCACCCCTGGCGCTGACCAGGCGATGACCGTGCTCGACTGCATTGGCGCTGATAAAGACTGCCAAATCAAACTCTTCCAGGCGATCCACGAGTGCCCTGGCCGGCTCGGGATCCGCGATGGCGCGGATCTCCAGCGCCGGGATGGCCAGCGCCTGCCCCCCGGCTTCCTCAATAAGGCGGCAGAGATTCCGCGCCTGATCACGGGGCCGGGTGACCAGGATGCGCAGCCCCGTCAGTTGCCGCCCGGCCGGCTCATCCGGCATAGATCGCTCTGAGGATTTCTCTTGCGCCACGGCTCAACAGATCCTCCGCCAGCTCGTACCCGATCTCCCGGGCGTCACCCCGCACCCCGCGGGCATTCCCCCGGAT
>WGFB01000046.1 GCA_015492435.1 Gammaproteobacteria bacterium
GTGGTTACTTTTCCGACACCAGGTTGATGGTGTACTTGGGAATCTCGATCACCAGGTCCTGGTCGCCCACGATGGCCTGGCAGCTCAGGCGCGAGTCGGGGTCCAGGCCCCAGGCCTTGTCCAGCATGTCGTCCTCGTCGTCGTCGCTGGGCGGCAGGGACTCCCCGCCCTCGCGCACATAGACGTGGCAGGTGGTGCAGGCGCAGGATTTCTCGCAGGCGTGTTCGATCTCGATGCCATGCCGCAGCGCCGCGTCGCAGATGCTGATGCCCGGCTCCACCTCGAAGGCGTCGCCCTCGGGACAGATTTCCTCGTGGGGCAGAAAAATCAGTCTGGGCATATTTCGTCCACCTTGTGTCCCGTCAGGGCATCATGGATGCTGGCATTCATGCGGCGCTCGGCAAACTCCGCCGTGGCGCGGTCCAGGTGGGCCATGGCCTCCTTGATGGCGAGATAGTCGTCGCCGCCCTGCACCGCCTCAAGGGCCGCCAGGGCCTCGTCGATGCGGGCGCGCTCTTCAGCGGACAGGAGGCGCTCGCCGCTCTCGTCCAGGGCCACCTGAAGCACATTGATGGCGCGCTCCGCCTCCACCTGGTACTCGCGCAGGCGGCGGGCATTGATGTCGTCACTGGCATGGGTGAGGGAATCGCGCAGCATGTGTTCGATCTCCTCCTCGCTCAGGCCATAGGAGGGTTTCACCACGATACCCGTTTCCACGCCCGTGCTCAGTTCCTTCGCCGACACGCTCAACAGGCCGTCCGCATCCACCTGGAAGGTCACCTGGATATGCGCCGCGCCGGCCACCATGGGCGGGATACCGTGGAGTTTGAAACGGGCCAGGGAGCGGTTGTCGCTGACCAGTTCGCGCTCGCCCTGGACCACATGAATGGCCATGGCCGTCTGGCCGTCCTTGAAGGTGGTGAATTTCTGCGCCCGTGTGACGGGAATAGTGGTGTTGCGGGGAATCAGCTTTTCCACCAGTCCACCCATGGTCTCGATGCCCAGGGAAAGGGGGATCACGTCCAGCAACAGCATGTCATCGCCGGGCTTATTGCCCACCAGGATATCGGCCTGGATGGCGGCGCCAATGGCCACCACCTTGTCAGGATCGATGTCCACATGGGGCTGGCGTTGGAAAAACGCCCCCACCATGTCGCGCACCAGGGGAATGCGGGTGGACCCCCCCACCATGACCACCTCGCAGATATCATTCACGCCGATGTCCGCATCCCGCAGCACCCGCTTGCAGGGCGCCAGGGTACGCTTGATGATGGGTCTGACAAGGTCCTCGAATACTGGCCGCGAGAGCGCCCCCTTCCAGAGGGAACCGTCGGGCCGCTCGATGGTAAACTCCACTTCGTCCCGTTCCGTCAGGGTTTCCTTGGCCTGCCGGGCATGGTGCACAATCTGCTGCAGGCAGGCCTGATCGGCATCTCTCCCGATATCCGCCTGCTCCAGAATCCATTCCGCGATCACCCGGTCGATGTCGTCTCCGCCCAGCGCGGAATCTCCCGCCGTGGCCAGCACCTCGAAAACCCCCTTGGAAAAACGCAGGATGGATATATCGAAGGTACCGCCACCCAGATCATAAATGGCGTGTATGCCCTCCGCGCCCTGGTCGAGGCCGTAGGCGATGGCAGCCGCGGTGGGTTCGTTGAGCAGGCGCAGCACATTCAGCCCGGCCAGTTGCGCCGCATCCTTGGTCGCCTGGCGCTGGGCATCGTCGAAATAGGCGGGCACGGTGATGACCACGCCCTCCAGACCGCCACCCAGCGCCTGCTCCGCGCGTTCCTTCAGCGCCTTGAGAATCTCGGCGGAAACCTCCACGGGACTGAAATCCCCGGCCACAGTCCTGATGCGGGGCATGCCCTGTCCTGCCTGCACGAACTCATAGGGGAACCTGTCGCCGAGTTTCTGGATATCCTCCACGCCGCGCCCCATGAATCGCTTTACCGAACTGATGGTATTGTGGGGATCGTCGTGGACAAACTGCTGATCGCCCAGCCCCACCCGCGGACTGCCACCCGCCAGATAGCGCACCACGGACGGCAAGAGCTGATTGCCCTGCTCGTCTCCCAGCGTCACCGCCCGCTCGCCGATCACCGCCGCGACCAGGGAGTTGGTCGTGCCCAGATCGATGCCCGCGGCATGCCGGTGCCTTGCAGCGCGGGGCGCTTCGCCCGGCTCACTGATTTGCATTAATGCCATACGACTGTCCAGATAGAAAAATCAAAATCAGGTGCGGCCTGGCCCACCCTGTTCGAGCATGTCCTCGATATCGCGCGCCTCTTCCAGGAGGCGGTAATAATACTGCAATTCGAGAAAATGTGTGAGGGCGGATGAAAGCCGGGCGTCATCCTTCAGCTCAGCGGCCACCTTTTCCAGGAGAGTGGCAATACACGCGCCGGCCTCCTCGCTCAACGCCGCCAGCCCGTGACCGGGATCACCGCTCTCCCGTATCTCCTCCAATGTCTCGCGCCACTCGATCTGGCGCGCAAGAAAGGCGGGATCCGGAGAGGAATCCGCTTGCCGTGGATCCACCCCCTTCAGTTCCAGCATATAGCGAATGCGGGACATGGGATGCCTGAGGGTCTCGTAGGCCTCGTTGATCCGCGCCGCCATCTGCAGGGAGATGCGTTGTTCCTGCGCCGCCGCGCTGGCATACCGGTCGGGGTGCACCGCCGATTGCATCTCCCGGTAGCGCGCTGTCAGTTCCTCATCGTCGATGTGGAAATCGATGGGCAGGCCGAACAGGGAAAAGTAGTCCTTGGTCAGCGGCGGCTGCATACATCCAGACTGAGCGGTGGAACGCGGGGAAGCGCCCCATCAGACATTGAAGCTCTCCCCGCAGCCGCAGGCATCCTTTACATTGGGATTATTGAACTTGAATCCCTCATTGAGCCCCTCACGGGTAAAATCCAGTTCCGTGCCATCCAGGTAGATGAGGCTCTTGGGATCGACGACCACCTTGACATCCCGATGCTCGAACACCACGTCCTCGGGTTCGGGCTCGTCGAATACCTCCAGCACATAGGCCAGCCCCGAGCACCCGGATGTCTTGACGCCCAGGCGTATTCCGCCCCCACGCCCCCGCTTCCGCAGGAAACGCCGCACGTGGTCCGCCGCGGCTTCGGTCAGTGTGATGCCCATGTCCGTGACAATCCTTCGCGTAACGCCGGCTCAGGCGCCGGCCTTCTTCTGGTAATCCGCGATGGCCGCCTTGATGGCGTCCTCCGCCAGCACGGAGCAGTGAATCTTGACGGGCGGCAGGGCCAGTTCCTCGGCGATATCGCTGTTCTTGATCCGGGTGGCCTCCTCCAGGGTCTTGCCCTTGACCCACTCCGTCAGCAGGGAGCTGGAGGCGATGGCCGAACCGCAGCCGTAGGTCTTGAACTTCGCGTCCTCGATCACGCCCTCTTCGTTCACCTTGATCTGAAGCTTCATGACGTCTCCGCAGGATGGCGCTCCGACCATTCCCGTTCCCACGGACCGGTCGTCCTTGTCGAAGGATCCCACATTGCGGGGATTCTCGTAATGATCCAGTACCTTTGCACTATAGGCCATGACTCTGTACTCCTTAGAAATACCTTAATTGATCCTCAATGAGCCGCCCATTCCACCTTGGAGAGATCGATGCCTTCCTGATACATCTCCCACAGGGGCGAGAGTTCTCGCAGCTTGTCCACCTTTCTGCGCACGGTCTCGACGACGAAGTCGACATCCTCGGCCGTGGTAAACCGGCCCAAGGTAAATCGTATGGAACTGTGAGCCAGCTCATCTTCCCGGCCGAGGGCGCGCAAGACATAGGATGGCTCCAGGCTCGCCGACGTGCAGGCGGATCCCGAGGAAACCGCCATGTCCTTGAGCGCCATGATGAGGGACTCACCTTCCACGAAATTGAAACTGACGTTGAGGTTGCCCGGAATGCGGTTCTCGAGATCGCCGTTGATATAGACTTCCTCGATATCCTTCAGACCGTTCAGCAGGCGGTTACGCAATTTGAGCAGGCGGGCATTCTCCTCCGCCATCTCTTCCCTGGCGATGCGGAAGGCCTCGCCCATGCCTACGATCTGATGGGTGGGCAGCGTGCCGGAGCGCATGCCGCGTTCGTGGCCGCCTCCGTGCATCTGGGCCTCGAGGCGCACGCGTGGCTTGCGGCGCACGTACAGGGCGCCGACGCCTTTCGGCCCATAGATCTTGTGAGCGGAGAAGGACATCAGATCCACTTTCATCTCCGCCAGATCAATGGGCACCTTGCCCGCGCTCTGCGCCGCGTCGCTGTGGAACAGGATGCCGCGCTCACGGGTGATTTCACCGATGGCGGCGATATCCTGGACCACGCCGATCTCGTTGTTCACATGCATGATGGAGACGAGAATGGTATCGTCGCGCAGCGCGGACTTGAGCTTGTCCAGATCCAGCAGGCCGTTCTCCTCGGGGGTGAGATAGGTCACCTCGTAGCCTTCCCGCTCCAGTTGGCGGCAACTGTCCAGGACGGCCTTGTGCTCCGTCCTGGAGGTGACGATGTGCCTGCCTTTCTTCCGGTAGAAATGGGCCACGCCCTTGAGCGCCAGATTGTCCGATTCCGTTGCTCCCGAAGTCCAGATGATCTCGCGGGGATCGGCGTTGACCAGACCGGCCACCTGCCTGCGCGCCTCCTCCACCGCGGCCTCGGCATTCCAGCCAAAGCTGTGAGAGCGCGAGGCGGGGTTGCCGAAATTCCCCTCCATCGTCAGACATGCCATCATTTTTTCCGCGACCCGCGGATCCACCGGCGTGGTGGCGGCATAGTCGAGATAGATCGGGTGCTTTGTTTCGCTCATTTGGTTTCGTATCGCTAGATTGAGTTGATTCGTCTAGGATGCCGCGAGAAATCCCGCAGGCATCGCTCCCTGGTGATACAGATGCTTCTCCAGGGCGGCGATCAATGTATCGATGTCCGCCCGGGTATTGCCCGGTCCCAGGCTGACGCGGATGGCGCAGCGCGCCACTTCCGGCTCGACGCCCATGGCCATGAGCACATGGCTGGGCTCGGTGGCGCCACTGGAACAACTGGAACCGCTCGAAACGGCGATGCCGTCCTCATCCAGCAGCATGACCACCGTCTCGCCCTCCAGTCCGGGCAGGGCCAGAAAGACCGTATTGGGCAACCGCGGCGCATCGCTGGCGAAAATCACGGCGCCCGGCAACCGGCTGAGCCCCAATTCCAGGTAATCACGCAGGGCGCGCAGCTCCACCTGCGCGTCGCGCCCGCGGCGGAGCGCCAGTTCCGCGGCCGCTCCGAAACCAACGATGGCCGCCACATTCTCCGTGCCGGCGCGCAAGCCATGCTCCTGCCCGCCGCCATGGATCAGGGGCTCCAGATCCACGGTCTTGCCCACCACCAGGGCGCCCGCGCCCGCGGGACCGGACAGCTTGTGTGCGGATAGACTCATCATATCCGCGCCACAGGCTTCGAAGTCCACTTCAATCCTGCCCGCTGCCTGGGCGGCATCGGTGTGCACGAGCGCGCCGCGCTCATGGGCGAGTTCACTGATGGCGCGCAGATCCTGAATGACGCCGGTTTCGTTGTTGGCCAGCATGACCGATACCAGGCCCGCGCCCTCCGCGAGGGCTTCCTCCAGGGCCTCGCTCACGATCCGCCCTTGCGAATCCACGGCGAGCATGCCGAGGGCACACCCGTGCTGGCGCAGGGCCAGGGCAGGGCTCAGCACCGAGGGATGCTCGGTGGCGCCCACCGCGAGCCTGGCGCCCGGGCGGCCGCCGGACCACCCCTTCAAGGCCAGATTGTTGGCCTCGGTGGCGCCACTGGTGAAAATGACCTGGGAAGGCCTGACCTTGACCAGGGCGGCGACCTGTTCGCGCGCCCGGTCCACCGCGGCGCGCGCGTCCCGGCCCCTGCCGTGGCGGCTGGAGGGGTTGCCATGCCGCTGCTCCAGAAATGGCAGCATGGCCTCCAGCGCCTCCCTGGCCATGGGTGTGGTTGCATTGTGATCCAGATAAACTGTCACGTCATTCAAACCGGGGGCCATGATGCCCTGGCCAGCCCTTTGGCATCGGGCTACTGGTTGACCGGCTCGGCGGTCATGATCGGCACAAACCCATGTCCTTTCTGGCGGCTGTCCTGCCGCGCGCTTACCTCGCGCACCTCGCGGCGCTCGACAAGATCTCCCAGGCTGATCCCGTTGAGAAAGTCCTGAATCTGCTGACTCAGGTCTGACCACAGCTCATGCGTCAGGCAGGGCTCGTCATCCTGGCAGTTGCCCAGGCCGCCACAGCGCCTGATATCGATGTTCTCGTTGATGGCATTGATCACTTCCGCAACAGCGATATCCTTGGATGCCCGGCTCAGGCGGTATCCACCACCGGGACCCCGCGCGCTGTCCACCAGGCCCTGCCTGCGCAGCTTGGCGAACAGCTGCTCAAGATAGGACAGGGAGATGCCCTGCCTTTGGGAAATGTCTGCCAGGGGAACTGGCCCTTCCTGTGCGTGCAGGGCCAGATCCAGCATGGCAGTCACTGCATAACGCCCTTTGGTTGTCAGTTTCATGGTCGTCGATACCCTAATTGATGTTTACAAAATTGGCCGTGAATCTATCGCCATATTCGGTGTATGTTACTTACCTGATTATTTTAGTCAAGTATTTTCCCCGCCTTTTTCAGCCATTACCCCAGCATTTTCCTCTTTTTTTGCAGTGTTATCAACAGAATCGACCTCGTAAATGTCCAGATCCGGCAAAGGCTCCATATCAAGTTCAGCCCCCATCTTTTTGAATTCTCCGGACATTTTTTCTATTTTCACATCCATTGCATGGATATGGTCGAGCAGGCAGTTGACGGCATGGGCAACGGGATCCGGCATGTCGCTCGAAGAGCCATACGCGTCGAAGCCGATCTTTTTCGCAAAAGCCTTGCGCTGCTGATCCTGCTCGGAGCGCGATGCCCGCACCACATGCCCCGGAACACCGACCACGGTGCCCCCCGCGGGCACATCCTTGACCACCACTGCATTGGAACCGATGCGGGCGCCCTCGCCCACGGTAATCGGCCCCAGCACCTTGGCGCCCGCGCCGATGATCACATTGTCCTCCAGGGTGGGATGGCGCTTGCCTTTCTCCCAACTGGTCCCGCCCAGCGTGACGCCATGATACAAGGTGCAGTCGTCGCCGATCTCCGCGGTCTCGCCGATGACCACCCCCATGCCGTGATCGATGAAAAAACGCCTGCCGATCCGGGCGCCGGGATGAATCTCGATGCCTGTCAAGAGGCGCGACAAGGTGGAAACCGCCCGCGCCAGCCATTTCAGGCCCAGTGTCCAGAGCTTGTGGCAGAGACGGTGCAGCAACAGGGCATGGATGCCCGGATAGGTGGTCAATACCTCGAAAGTATTGCGCGCAGCCGGATCGCGGTCAAATACGCAGGCGATGTCTTCCCGAATTCGTTTGAACATAGAGTGTCCTGTCAGCTTATGGAATTTCCTGTATCTTTCATGACTCAGTCCTTCCGCGTTTTCAAAAGCTGTGTCTGTAATCCATTATATTAGTCCCTGCCCGCGCCCATGGGAAATTCACTTTGGTAATCTCTGACTATTACCTGAATCCATGGATACAGGTATTACCCAGCCATTACAAGAAATTGGGTTTTGGGATTGTGGAAGGTACAAGGCACAAGGGAAGCAGCCTTTTGCACCTTGTACCTTGCACCTTGAATCTATGCCATGTTTTGGCGTCAGACGGCGGTTCACGGATCAATCGGGGGGGTCCTTTACCTGGGCAACTGTTTTTGCACGGCGGTCAATATGCCGCGCAGGATGTTCATTTCATTGTCATCGGGATGAAGCCGGTTGTACATGCGGCGCAGGCGGCGCATGAGCTGGCGGGGCGCCGCGGGATTCAGAAATTCGATCTGCACCAGCACATCCTCCAGGTGGGCGTAGAAACGTTCCATCTCATCCGCGCCGACAGGAGGACGCTCACCACCACGGGACGGTTGCGCGCCCGTGCAAGCGGCCATGCGCAACTCATAAGCCACCACCTGCGCGGCCGCGGCAATATTCAGGGAGGGGAAATCCGGTTGGGTGGGTATCATGAGCTGGTAATGGCAGCGGTCCAGTTCGCGGTTGCTCAAGCCGGAATGTTCGGCGCCAAACAGGACAGCCGCCTGGCCGTCTCCCAGTTCGTCACGGATTCGTTCCGCGCAGCCCCTCGCGTCCAGGCATGGCAGACCGATGGCGCGGGGGCGATTGCTGGTGCCGATCACCACGGCGCAATCCGCCAGCGCCTCGTCCAGGGAGGCCGTAACCAAGGCCTGATCCAACACGTCATCCGCGCCCGAGGCGCGCGCCGTGGCATCGGCGCTGGGAAAGACGCGCGGATTGACAAGGCAGAGCCGGGACAAGCCCATGGTCTTCATGGCCCGCGCCACGGCGCCGATATTCCCCGGGTGCGTGGTATTGACCAGGACGATACGGATTCTGGAAAGTATATGGCTCATTGTTTCTTCCGGAACGGCGGTGTTCCCGCAATCATGACATGGCTGGGCCTAGCACAGCAAAACCCGGCGCCCTGAATCCAGGCCCGCATGCCCAGGGCCTGGCGTCAGCAACATCCGGGCTCACACCGGAAAGCCAGCATAGCAGAATTTATACTTGCATCAGACAAGTTCAAACGGGTACCTTGTGTCATTTTTCAGGTTCCGATTATGCACCCACACCTCAATATCGCAATCAAGGCCGCCCGCGCCGCGGGCAAGGTCATCATCAGGCACATGGACCGCCTGGACAGCCTGACCGTCACCAGCAAGGGCCGCAACGACTACGTCAGCGAGGTGGACCGCCAGGCGGAAACGGAGATCATCCGCGTCATCCACCGCGCCTTCCCCGGGCACGGCATCCTGGCCGAGGAAAGTGCTCATGAGGGGCAAGCCCCCTCCGCCAGGCCGGACCATACATGGATCATAGATCCGCTGGATGGCACCACCAACTTTCTCCATGGCTTCCCCCAGTTTGCCGTCTCCATCGCCCTGGTGCACAAGGGCGCCCTGGATCAGGCGGTGGTCTATGACCCCATCGCCAACGAACTGTTCACGGCCTCGCGCGGCAGCGGCGCGTTCTTCAACGACAAGCGCATGCGCGTCAGCAAGGCGAAACAACTGGAAGGCTCGCTGCTGGGCACCGGCTTTCCATTCAAGGAACCACACCATGTGGACAGCTACCTGCAGATGTTCAAGAGCCTCATGCTGCAGACGGCCGGCATCCGCCGCGCCGGCTCGGCGGCTCTGGACCTCGCCTACGTGGCCTGCGGCAGGCTGGACGGATTCTGGGAAATCGGCCTCAAGCCCTGGGATCTCTCCGCGGGAGCCCTGCTCATCGAGGAGGCCGGCGGTGTGGTCACCGACTTCAGGGGCGGGGCGGACTACATGAAGAGCGGCAATGTGGTGGGCGGCAACCACCGCATCCACCAGGCCATCCTGCAAGCCATCACCCCCTGCCTGACGCCGGAACTGGGCTGAAACAGACCACCTCAGGGTTTGCGTCCCGCCGCCGATAAGGTTGGCAAGGACCCAAGCCATGCCAGATTCACGCGCAGAAACCGTCGACCTGTTCTCCCACACCCGTTACCGGGAATTCATCATGCGGGAGTCCCTGGAAAACCTGGTGGAGTTCTCCCTTTCCATGAGCCGCTCCTGCCCGCCCGAGTGGTTCAGGATCCTGTCTGTCTCGGCGCCGGGCAAGCCAGGGGAAACACGCCAAACCCTGGCGGCGCTCACCCGCCGATAGCGTCCCAGTCATAGCGGTAACACTGATTGGGACGGGCGCTGCAAAGCCCAATAAAGCCCGCCGCACTCAGCACCAACGATCCTGCCCGCCAATGACGGAAAAGGCCTGTAAAACGCGCTATTGCATTTTTCCCGTATTCAGGTGATCCTTACGGGTTCACAAAAAACATTGGATACAAAGCGCCGTGCCCGAATCAAACCTGCCCATACTCGTCGAACCCGCGGAGCTGGCGGACCGCCTGGACACCCCGGGAGTGGTGGTAATCGACCTCTCCGACGCTCCCCTCTATGCCCAACGGCACATCCCAGGCGCGCTGTGGCTGGAATACCCCCGGTTGTTGAACAGCAATCCCCCCGTGATGGGGCTGCTGCCCGACGAGGCAACCCTCTCCAGGCTGCTGGGCGAACTGGGCATCACCCCGGACACCCACGTAGTGGCCTACGACAATGAAACCAACAACAAGGCCTGCCGTTTTCTGTGGACCCTGGACGTGGCCGGACACCGCCATTTCTCCCTGCTCAACGGCGGGCTCGGCGCCTGGATCAACGAGGGCCATCCCGTGGATGATCAGCCCGCCAGCCCCACTGCCGCGGAATACCCGGTCCGGTATCAGGACGAACACCGTGCCGACAAGAACTACATCCTGACCCGCCTCAACGACCCCGATGTGGTCATCCTGGATACCCGCACACCGGCGGAATACGCGGGCACCGACAAACGCGCTTACCGCGCCGGCCACATCCCCGGCGCCATCAACGTGGAGTGGACCCAGGCCATCGACCGTCAGAACAACATGAAGTTCAAGCCCGCCGCAACCCTGCGCGAACTCTATGAGGCAGCGGGGGCGCCTCCCGACAAGGAGATCATCGTTCATTGCCAGACCCATCAGCGCTCGTCCCACACCTACATCGTGCTCAAGTCCCTGGGCTACCCGCGCATCAAGGGCTACCCGGGCTCGTGGTCCGAATGGGGGAATGATCCCGACACACCCATCGAGTAACACCGGCGCCCCGGCACTGCGGACGTGAAGCAGTCAGGCAAGTCTCCGCATACCCCGATGATGCAGCAGTATCTACGCATCAAGGGCGAGTACCCCCACATGCTGGTGTTCTACCGCATGGGCGATTTCTATGAACTGTTCTACGAGGATGCCCACAAGGCCGCGGAGCTGCTGGACATCACCCTGACGGCGCGCGGACAATCCGCTGGAGAGCCGATTCCGATGGCCGGCGTGCCCTACCACGCCGCCGACGCCTACCTCGCCAAACTGGTGGCCAGGGGCGAGTCCGTGGCCATCGTGGAGCAGGTGGGCGATCCCGGCAAGAGCAAGGGTCCCGTGGAGCGCAAGGTGGCGCGCATCGTCACCCCCGGCACGGTCACCGACGAGGCCCTGCTGGACGAGCGCAGCGACAACCTGCTGTGCGCCGTGCATCAGCAGGAAAACGCCATCGGCATCGCCACGCTGGACCTCACCAGCGGCCGCTTCCTGCTGCTGGAAGTGGACGATGCCCAGGCCCTGGAGGACGAGCTGGCGCGCATCAGGCCCGCCGAGCTGCTCCTCGACGAGGACAGCCCCCTGCGCGCGCGCCTGGAGGACCCGCGCGGCCTGCGCACCCTGCCCCCCTGGCATTTCGAACACGGCGCCGCCACGCGCCTGCTCACCGAACAGTTCGGCACCCGCGACCTGCGCGGCTTCGGCTGCGACGAGGCCCCCGTCGCCGTCATGGCCGCCGGCTGCCTGCTGCAATACGCGCGCGACACCCAGCGCACCCGCCTGCCCCACATCCAGGCGGTGCAGGTCGAGCGGCGCGACGATGCCCTCATCCTGGACGCCATCAGCCGCCGCAACCTGGAACTGGAAACCAATCTGTCGGGTGGCCGGGAATACACCCTGGCGTGGATCCTGGACCGCACCGCCAACCCCATGGGCAGCCGCCTGCTGCGGCGCTGGATCAACCGCCCCCTGCGCGCGCGCCAGCCCCTGCGCGAGCGCCTGCACGCCATCACCACCCTTATCGAGAGCGGCGCCCACCCGGCCGTTCACGACATCCTGCGCGGCATGGGCGATATCGAGCGCATCCTGGCGCGGGTGGCCCTCAAGTCCGCCCGTCCCCGCGACCTGACAGCCCTGCGCGACGCCCTGGGCCTGCTCCCCCAGCTCCACGGCCTCCTGCGGCCCCTCGATTCACCCCTGCTGCGGGAACAGGACCAGGCGCTGGGCGAGTACCCGGCGCTGCACGACCTGTTGCGGCGCGCCATCGTCGAGTCGCCGCCCGTCCTGATACGCGACGGCGGCGTGATCGCCAAGGGCTATGACCCGGAACTGGATGAATTCCGCGCCCTGAGCGAGAACGCCGGCCAGTATCTCCTCGACCTGGAGCAGCGCGAGCGGCAACGCACGGGCATCGCCGCCCTCAAGGTCAGCTACAACCGGGTGCACGGCTATTACATCGAGATCGGGCGCCAGCACGCCGACCGCGTGCCCGCCGAATATATCCGCCGCCAGACCCTCAAGGGCGCCGAGCGCTACATCACCCCCGAACTGAAGGCCTTCGAGGAAAAGGCCCTCAGCGCGCGGGAACGGGCCCTGGCGCGGGAGAAGGCCCTCTACGAGGCGCTGCTCGACGAACTGCTGCCCCAGCTCCCGCCATTGCAGCGCAGCGCCGCCGCGCTGGCGCAACTGGACGTGCTGGCCAACCTGGCCGAGCGCGCCGAGACCCTGGACATGAGCCCGCCCGAGCTGGCCGACAGCGGCGGCGTCGTCATCGAGGGGGGGCGGCACCTGGTGGTGGAGCAGGTCCAGGAAGCGCCCTTCGTCCCCAACGACTGCCGCCTGGACGAGACGCGGCGCATGCTCATCATCACCGGCCCCAACATGGGCGGCAAATCCACTTACATGCGCCAGACCGCGCTCATCGCCCTGCTCGCCTGCATGGGCAGCTACGTCCCGGCGCGGCGCGCCGTCATCGGCCCCCTGGACCGTATCTTCACCCGTATCGGCGCCTCGGACGAGCTGGCCAGCGGGCGCTCCACCTTCATGGTGGAAATGACCGAGACCGCCAACATCCTCCACAACGCCACCCCCAACAGCCTCGTGCTCATGGACGAGATCGGGCGCGGCACCAGCACCTTCGACGGCCTGTCCCTGGCCTGGGCCTGCGCCGCCCACCTGGCGCGCGCCATCCGCGCCTACACCCTCTTCGCCACCCACTACTTCGAACTGACCACCCTGCCCGAGATGATCGACGGCATCGCCAACGTCCACCTGGACGCCGTGGAACACGGCGACCGCATCGTCTTCCTGCACGCCGTCAAGGAGGGTCCCGCCAACCAGAGTTACGGGCTCCAAGTGGCTGCCCTGGCGGGCATCCCCGCCCCCGTCATCGAAGAGGCGAAACAGCGCCTGCGCCAACTGGAGGAAACCTCGGGCCAGGAGGCGCATCAGGCGCCCCAGGAGCAGATGTCCCTTTTCTCAAGCAACCACCATCAGCCCCTCGTGGACACGCTGGAATCCCTGGACCCGGACAGCCTGACGCCGCGCCAGGCCCTGGACGCCCTGTACCACCTGAGATCCCTTGTCAGGAATGGATAACATTTGGCGTCACCGAGCATTAGCGATTAGAATCTGAGTGCGTGAGACGTGAAACGTGAGACGTGAAAAGTGGCCACCCCTCACGTCTCACGTTTCACTTCTCACGTATCACGTTTCACGTCACAAAACGGAGAGTTCCATGACATTTGTGGTCACAGAAGAATGTATCAAATGCAAATACACCGATTGCGTCGAAGTCTGTCCGGTGGACTGCTTCCACGAGGGCCCCAACTTTCTGGTCATCGACCCCGACGAATGCATCGACTGCACCCTGTGTGAACCGGAATGCCCCATCGAGGCCATCCACGCGGAAGACGACGTGCCCGATGACCAGCAGGAGTTTATCCAGCTCAATGCCGAACTCGCCAAGATCTGGCCCGTGATCACCGAGCAAAAAGATCCGCTGCCCGACGCCGATGAGTGGGCGGAAGTCAAGGGCAAGCTCCAGTACCTCGAACGCTGACCGATTAGCGCCTCCCCTGCCAATACCTCCCGGGTCACCCTGGTTCCCTACGCGGAAGATCCACTGGCGCATCTCGCCCGCCGCCTGATCGAGGACCAGGCGGCGCGGCTGCCCGATCTCAGCCACTGCACCGTCCTGCTGCCGGATCTCATCGCCGCGCCGCGGCTGCGGGCGGCGCTGCTGCGGGAAAGCCGCGCGCGGAAACACGAGGCGCTGCTGGGCCCGTGCATCACCACGCTGCGCGCCTGGCTCGACGAACGCCTGCCGTACGGGGGCCGCTGCCTCGACGACTACGGCCGGGAACTGATGCTCCTCGAAGCCCTCCAGGACCATCGCGCCATCGGCGGCGCGGGCAATCCCTGGGTGCTCACCGAGAGCCTCATCGGCCTGTTCGATGAACTCACCCTGCACGAGATCGCCATTCCCAACGACAGCGGCCACTTTGCCCGCCGCCTGGCGGAGGCCTACGGCCTCGCCTCCCGGCCCATTTCCGCCCAGTCCCGCGAAGCGGTCTTCGTCCACACCCTGTGGCAGGCCTGGCTGCAACAGCACCGCGACGAACGGCTCCAGGACCGGCACCACGCCTATATCGAACAACTCACCGCCAGCCTGGCGAACATTCCCGAAACCCACCGCTTCTACCTCGCCGGCTTCGAGCGCCTCCTGCGGGCGGAGGCCCTGTGGCTGCGCGCCATGATGGACAAGGGCCAGGCGACATGGCTCATTCACGGCGCCAGCCAGGCACTGGACGGGGAAGACGACGGCCATCCCGATACCGTCATCCGCGCCCTGCTGCAACAGACCGGCGTGTCACCCGGCGGCGTGGCCGCGCCCGTCCCCGGCCCGCTGGGCGATTTCCTCGACCAAGTCTATGCGCCGCGCCCGCCACCCGCGCAAGCACCTTCGCCAGGGTCCTGGCCCACCCTGGCGCAGCGGGCGCGCGCGTTTGCCGCCCGCCACCCCGACAGTCCCGCCGCCGACCGCCTGTCGGTATGCGCGGCGCGCGACGCCGAGGAAGAAGCCCGCGCCGTGGACACCCAGATACGGCGCTGGTTCCTGGAGGGCAGACAACGCATCGCCGTCATCAGCGAAGACCGCCGCCTGGCGCGGCGCCTGCGCGCCCTGCTGGAACGCGCCGGCATCCTGCTGGAGGACCACGCCGGCTGGGCCCTGTCCACCACCAGCGCCGCCGCCACACTGGAGCGGCTGCTGCAGACCGTGGAGGAAGACTACGCCCACGAGCCCTTGCTGGACCTCCTCAAGTCGCCCTTCATTTTCCCCCAACTGGAACGTCCCCTCTTGCTGAAGCAGGTCTACCGCCTGGAAAACGACATCATCCTGCACGAAAACATACCCCGCAACCTGGCGCGCTACCGCCAGCACATCGTGCTGCGCCGCGAGCGCCTGGGCTGGGGCCCTGGGCAGGAACAGGCGCTGCTGGACACCCTCGACGCCCTGGAACGGGCCTGCGCCCCATTGCAGGATCTGGCCACGAGTCCTGCCCCCCACGCGCCCGAGCGCTTGCTGGACAGACTGGGAGAGGCGCTGCGGGACCTGGGCCTGGAACAGGGTTTTCTGGAAGACGAAGCCGGGCAACGCGTCCTCCAGGAACTGCGCGCCATGCGCGAGGCAACGGCGGACAGACAGGTGCGCATGTCCTGGCTGGAATTCCGCAACTGGCTGGGCCGGGCGCTGGAGCGGGCTACCTTCATTCCCGCCCGGCGCGGCGGACAGGTTCAGCTCTTCACCCTGGCGCAAAGCCGCCTGCAATGCTTCGATGCGCTGGTCATCGCCGGCGCCGACGAACACCACATCCCCGGCCCGGCGCCGCGCAATCCCTTCTTCAACGACGCCGTGCGCGCGGAACTGGGACTGCCCCGCGCCACGGAAGGCCGCGCCCTGCGGTTTCATCACTTCCGCCGCCTGCTGGAGAGCGCCCCCCGGGTCCTGCTCACCTATCACCACAGCCGCGATGGCGAGGACATCCAGCCCTCACCGTGGCTGGCCCTCCTGGACGCCTTCCATGAACTCGCCTATGGCCAGCCCCTGCCCGGCCAGGATCTGGCCGTCCTGGCGCGCCAGCCCGCCAGCGAGGTGGTGCGTGAACCGCTGCCCCCATCCTGTCTCTTATACA
>WGFB01000047.1 GCA_015492435.1 Gammaproteobacteria bacterium
CACCACCACCACGACATCGTCGCCCTGGTTGCGACGCGCCAGCACCTTCTCCGCCACGTTGGCGATGAGTTCCGGCGACCCCACCGAGGTGCCGCCATATTTTTGTACGATCAATGCCATGGTTTTTTGTGCGTGAGTCGTGAGTCGTGAGACGTGAAACGGAAAACGTTCTTCACGGAACCCTGTCTCATCACCCTCGTCTCACGTTTCACGCCTCACGTCCAAGCGTTTCCCGCACCCAGTCCGGCACCGCCGCGAGGGCGTCGTCCAGGGCCGCGGGATCATTGCCGCCCGCCTGCGCCATGTCCGCCCGGCCGCCGCCCTTGCCGCCCACCTGCCGGGCGACGAAGTTTACCAGGTCCGAGGCCTTGATGCGGTCCGTCTGGTCCTTGCTCACGCCCGCCACCAGGCTCACCTTGTCGCCCGAGACGGTGGCCAGGACGATGACGCCCGCGTTCAGCTTGTCCTTCAGCTGGTCCAGGGTCTGGCGCAGGGACTTGGCATCGGCGTCATCCAGTCTGGCCGCCAGCACCTGGCAGCCGCAGATTTCCCGCGCCTTGCCGGCGAGGTCCCCGCCCGCGCTGCTGGCCAGCTTCGATTTCAGGGCCTCCACTTCCTTTTCCAGCTCGCGGTTGTGCGCCAGGACCTGCTCCACCTTGTCCAGCACGGTATCGCGGCCGGCCTTGACCAGCCCCGCCAGGCGCTGCAAGTGGCGCTCTCCGGCCTCCACCCATTCCAGGGCGCGCAGTCCCGTCAGGGCCTCGATGCGGCGCACGCCGGAGGCGATGCCGCCCTCGCTGACGATCTTGAACAGGCCGATATCGCCGGTGCGCCTGACATGAGTGCCGCCACACAGCTCGATGGAAAAATCCCCCATGCGCAGCACGCGCACCTGGTCGCTGTATTTCTCGCCGAACAGGGCCATGGCCCCGCTCTCCACCGCCTCGTCGTAGGCCATGAGTTGCGTCTCCACGGGCAGGTTGGCGCGGATCTGGGCATTGACCAGTTGTTCCACTTTCTCGATCTGCCGCGGCGTCATGGCCTTGAAGTGGGAAAAGTCGAAACGCAGGCGCTCCGGGTCCACCAGCGAGCCCTTCTGGGTGACGTGCGTGCCCAGCACCTGGCGCAGGGCCGCGTGCAGCAGGTGGGTGGCCGAATGATTGAGTTCCGTGGCATGGCGCGCCGCCTCATCGACGCACGAGGTTACCCTGTCACCCTGGCGCAGCGCGCCCGCGGCCTTGCCGATGAGCACCGTGGCCTCCCCGGCCTTCTGGGTGTCGCTCACCTCGAACACCACCTCGCCGTCCAGCAACAGCACGCCCTTGTCCCCTACCTGGCCGCCGGACTCTGCATAGAAAGGCGTCTCGTCCAGCACCACGCGCCCCGCGGCGCCCGCTTCCAGCGCCTCCACCGGCTTGTTGTCCCCATCGAAGAGGGCCGTGACCCGCGACGCGCCGCGGATATGCTCGTAACCCGTGAATGCGGTTCCGCCACTGACCTGCAGTTCACCGGTATAGTCCCGCCCGAACTGGCTGGCGGCGCGCGCCCGCTCCCGTTGCGCCGCCATCTCGCGCTCGAAGCCTTCCATGTCCAGTTGCAGGCCCCGCTCGCGGGCGATGTCCGCGGTCAGGTCCACGGGAAAGCCATAGGTGTCATAGAGCTTGAATACCGTATCCCCCGGTATGACGGAACCGCTCAACCCGGCAATGGCCTGTTCGAGAATATGCATGCCCTGCTCCAGGGTCTCGGCGAAACGCATCTCTTCCTGCCTGAGCACCTGCTCCACCTGGGCGGCGGCCTTGGCGAGTTCCGGGTAGGCCTCGCCCATCTCCTTCACCAGGGGCCGCACCAGGCGATGGAAGAACACCTCCTTGATGCCCAGCATGTAGCCGTGACGGATGGCGCGGCGGATGATGCGGCGCAGCACATAGCCGCGCCCCTCGTTGGAGGGAATGACGCCGTCCACGATGAGGAAGGCGCAGGAACGGATGTGGTCGGCAATGACACGCAGGGAGGACTGGCCCGTGTCCTCCACGCCGGCCAGGCGCGCGGCGGCGGCAATGAGGTTCCGGAACAGGTCGATATCGTAGTTGCTGTGCACGCCCTGCAACACGGCGGCAAGGCGCTCCAGGCCCATGCCCGTGTCCACCGAGGGCCGGGGCAGGGGCGTCAAGGCGCCGCTGTTGTCGCGGTTGTACTGCATGAACACCAGGTTCCAGATCTCCACGTAGCGGTCGCCGTCGGCATCGGGGGAGCCGGGCGGCCCGCCCGCCACCTCGGGGCCGTGGTCGTAGAAGATCTCCGAGCAGGGGCCGCAGGGTCCGGTGTCGCCCATGGACCAGAAATTGTCGGCCGCGCCGATGCGCGCGAAGCGGGCCGGGTCCACGCCCACGTCCTCGAGCCAGATGGCGGCCGCCTCGTCGTCCTCCTCGTACACCGTCACCCACAGCTTCTCCGGCGGCAGTCCGCACTCCCGGGTGAGGAACTCCCAGGCATAGTGGATGGCCTCGCGCTTGAAGTAATCGCCGAAACTGAAATTGCCCAGCATCTCGAAGAAGGTGTGATGGCGCGCCGTATAACCCACGTTCTCCAGGTCATTGTGCTTGCCGCCGGCGCGCACGCAGCGCTGGGAACTGACGGCGCGCTTGTAGGGGCGGGTCTCCTGGCCGGTGAAGACCTCCTTGAACTGCACCATGCCCGCGTTGGTGAACAACAGCGTGGGATCGTTGCCGGGCACCAGGGAACTACTGGGCACCAGCGTATGGCCGTGCCGCTGGAAATAGTCCAGAAATAATTGTCGTATGGCTGCGCTCGTCATCATGATGTGTTTACAACCCCGGTCGACCGGTCATTCTTGTGTTTCTTCTTCCCTGAACAGCAGCGCGCCGATCTGCTCCATGGTAAAGCCGCGCTGTTGTAAAAAACGCGCCTGGCGGGCGCGTTCCTTGTGATCCTGCGGTGGTTTGCCGGCAAAGCGTTTGCGCCATGCCGCTTCTGCAAGGGCCCGCCAGTCGGCCTCAGCCCCCTCCAGGGCCTCTGCGATCAGCGCCTCATCGACGCCCTTTTCCCTGAGCGCCGCGCGGATGCGCGCGGGCCCTTCTCCGCGCGCCACCCGGGCGTTCACGTAGGACTCGGCGAAGCGCCCGTCGCTGAGCAACCCCTCGGCCGCGAGCCGCGTCAGAACCTCCTCAACCAGAGTCCCGTCACAACCCTTGCGTTCCAGCTTGCGCCGCAGTTCCTGGCGGGTGTGCTCGCGCCGCGCCAGCAGGTCCATGGCCTTGAGGCGCACCGCCTCCGGCGGCGCGGCCCGGTCATCCTCAGGCCTCGGCTTCAACGAGTTCCGTTTCTGTCCGGGGCGCCACGCTGCCCAGCAGCTTGGCGCGGATCTGGTCCTCGATCTCGCGGGCGATGTCGGGCGACTCCTTGAGGAAGGTGCGCACGTTGTCCTTGCCCTGGCCGATGCGGTCGCCGTTGTAGCTGTACCACGCGCCGGACTTGTTGATGATGCCTTCCTTCACGCCGAGGGTGATGATCTCGCCCTCGCGCGAGATGCCCTCGCCGTAGAGGATATCGAACTCCGTCTGGCGGAAGGGCGGCGCCACCTTGTTCTTGACCACCTTGACGCGGGTCTCGTTGCCGACGATCTCGTCGCCCTTCTTGATGGCGCCGATGCGGCGGATGTCGAGGCGCACGGAGGCATAGAACTTGAGGGCGTTGCCGCCGGTGGTGGTCTCCGGGTTGCCGAACATGACGCCGATCTTCATGCGGATCTGGTTGATGAAGATCACCAGGGTGTTGGAGCGCTTGATGTTGGCCGTCAGCTTGCGCAGGGCCTGGGACATGAGGCGCGCCTGCAGCCCCATGTGGGAATCGCCCATGTCGCCCTCGATCTCGGCCTTGGGGGTCAGGGCCGCCACCGAGTCCACCACCACGATGTCCACGGCGCCGGAGCGCACCAGCATGTCCGTGATCTCCAGGGCCTGCTCGCCGGTGTCCGGCTGGGAGACCAGCAGGTCATCGATGTTGACGCCGATCTTCTCCGCGTAGACGGGATCGAGGGCGTGCTCGGCGTCCACGAAGGCCGCCGTGCCGCCCAGTTTCTGGGCCTCGGCGATGACCTGCAGGGTGAGGGTGGTCTTGCCCGAGGACTCCGGCCCATAGATCTCCACGACGCGCCCGCGGGGCAGGCCGCCGATGCCCAGCGCCACGTCCAGGCCCAGCGAGCCCGTGGACACGGCCTCCACGTCGCGGACCGCGCTGGAATCCCCCATGCGCATGACGGACCCCTTGCCAAACTGGCGCTCGATCTGCGACAGCGCCGCGTCCAAAGCCTTTCTCTTGTTCTCTTCCATTCTACCCCCTGTGAAACCTCGAAAATTGCCTACCTGAAATGTATCCGCCCCGCAAGTGTCCGCATGCCTTTACCGCGCTTCCTCCGGGCTGTCCCTGGCGCCCGTGCCCAGGCTGGGCCCAATTATCACATAGAACACAACCTCCGGCATAGCCCATCAGGCGCCCTCCCGCAAAGACCATGAGTGGCGCTCATGATAGCGCACCCCCCCTTCCTCGGAAACCGACTCCATGAGGGAAAAGCGCGTGACATCCCAGGCCAGGGGCGGGACCTCGCGGGGCGCGGGCGACGCGCCCACCTTGCGCATGACGGTCATGTGGGCCTGGTAGGGGCGCGCGTCCAGGGAAATGCCGCAGGGTTGCAGGCGCTGCCGCAGATCGCCCACCAGGGTGAACAGTTGGGGAGGCGTATGCCGTGGCCCCAGCCACAGGATGCGCGGCCGCGGCCAGTGATGCAGGTGGTCCAGCACCAGGCGGAAGGGCGGGCAGCGCACGTCATCGCCCGCGCGCATCGCGCAGCCCGCGGCCTCCTCATCCACCTGCCCGAGAAACACCAGGGTGACATGGAGATTGTCCAGGGGCACGGGCCGCCCCGCTCCGCGCGGCAACGCCTTGCGCAGCAGCCGCCTCAACGCCTGGCGCAGGGCCGCGTCGGGACAGAGGGCGAAGAACAGGCGGCGGGTGGGTGGTTTCTCCCGGGTCTCCATGATTTCCACCCGCCTCCCCTCAGTCCCGCACCGCCAGCAGGCCCGTCACGCCCTGCAGGGCCGCCAGCACGGCGCGGCGGCGCACCTGGTGGCGGTCCCCGGCGAAGCGCAGGGTGCAGGCGCGGGCGTCCATGCCCTCCCCGTCCCAGGCGAGGCACACCATGCCCACGGGCTTGCCGGGGGTGGCGCCACCCGGCCCGGCGATGCCGCTCACCGCCAGGCTGACCTGGGCATGACTGTGGCGCAGGGCGCCCGCCGCCATTTCCCGCACCACCGCCTCGCTGACCGCCCCGTGGGCGTCCAGGGTCGCGGCCCGCACCCCCAGCATCTCGGCCTTGGCGCGGTTGGTATAGGTGACGAAGCCGCGCTCGAACCATTGGGAACTGCCGGGCACGGCGGTGATGGCCGCGGCGATCAGTCCACCCGTGCAGGACTCGGCGGCGGCCAGCATCAGGCCACGCCGTTGCAGCGCCTCCCCCAGCGCGGCCGCCTGCCGCACCAGCTCGTCATCCAGCATGTTCTCCTCCTTCCAGCCAGTTGCGCCACATGTCGCGGTAGGCCGTCTCCAGGGCCCGCGCCAGCCCGCGCCCGTCGCACAGGGGCGAGGCGGCCATGCGCTCGCGCTGGGTGGCGCGCAGGGCGTGGCGCCGCTCCGCGTCCCGGGCCAGGGCCACGGCCTTGTCCACGTAGTCCCGGGGCGAGGTGGCCACCAGTTCATCCAGGCCGACGGCCCTGAGCAGGCTCACCCCCTGGCGGTCGATATAGCGCCGCCCCGCCAGGGTGACGACGGGCACCCCCATCCACAGGGCATCGGCGGTGGTGGCCCCGCCCGTCCTGGGAAAGGGGTCGAGGGCGATATCGATGTCATGATAGACCCCCAGGTAGTCCTCGGTCTGGGGCAGCAGCTCCAGGCGCCCGGCCCCGATACCGTGAGCGGCGAACTGCTCCCGCACCCGGTCCCGGCTCTCGCCGCTGGCGAGCAGCCAGGTCTTGAGCAACAGGCGGCTGTCCGGCACGGCGCGCAGGATGTCGCTCCACAGGGCGACGACCTGGGGCGACATCTTGGAGAGGTCGTTGAGAGAGCCGAAGGTCACGGGGCGCGCCGGCGGCACCGTCACGGGCGGCGCATGCGCATCGGGGCGGTAGCACAACCAGCAGCGCGGCAGACGGTAGAGGGTCTCGGCCGCCAGCTCCCCGGTATCCGCCGGATGCAGGTTTTCATCGGTGATCCAGTAGTCCATGGCCTCCAGGCCGCTGGTGTTGCAATAGCCCAGGTAGGTCGCCTGGACGGGGGCGGGCTTGTAGGTGAAGACCTTGAGGCGGCTGCTGGTGGTGTGCCCCGCCAGGTCGATGAGGATATCGATGCCGTCGCCATGAATCATGGCGGCCACCTGCGCGTCGCTCATGCCCACCGTGGAGCGCCAGTGATCGGCATGGGATTGCAGGCGTGCGGTGACCACATCGGGATGCCGGACCTCGGCATAGCAGTAGACCTCTACCGCCTCGTGGTCGTGATGGGCCAGCAGCGGCTCGAAAAAGAAGTTGACCACGTGGCGACACAGATGGGGAGAGACA
>WGFB01000048.1 GCA_015492435.1 Gammaproteobacteria bacterium
CTCCACGCTGTCTTCACGGTAGGGATGGATGGAGGCGATCCATTCGAACCCCGGGTAGGCGGCCGCGACACGCTGCGCGTATGAATTGGGGACATGGAAGGCGCTCATCTGCGCGTTCTTCCGGCCATTCCCATCGTGGTAATAATCGAAGGCCAGCAGCATGAAGCGTGCCTCCGGTGGAAAATCCCGGTGCAGGTGGCGCAGGCGTTCGACATAGGCCGCATCCACGCTCCCCGGTGAATCCAGCTCATTCCCGTCCACGCAGGCCGCGTCGAGATAGTATCGGAACTGCGTGTACTGGATGGGGTGCCACGGGGAACGCATGTCGGGATTGACCCAGATGCCCGAATCGCTGTCGCCGGTACCGGCCAGGTGCACATGACAGTCCCAGAACAGGCGCGCATCGATGCCTTCCCAGCATTCGCGGAGCAGCTCGTGATCACGCAGTTGCGGGGGCATCCCCTGTGTCAGGCAGGGATTGCTCATGCCCTCCGCGGGATAGAAGCGGCACCCGCTCAGGGAGGCGCCCGCCAGGGCCAGCAGTCCGAGAAAGCGGCGCCTATTCATTCAGCAGCACGACGGCGTAGGCTGCAATACCCTCTTTTCTTCCGCTGAAACCGAGGCCCTCGGTGGTAGTGGCCTTGATGCCGATGCGCGCCTCAGGGATTTCCATGTCCCCGGCCAGACACGCCTTCATGGCATCGATGTGCGGCGCCAGGCGCGGGACCTGTGCCACGAGGGTGAGATCGGCATTGGAAATGGCGTATTGGCGTTCCTTCAGCAGGGCCATCACGCGGCGCAGCAGGATGCGGCTGTCGATGCCGGCGAATTCGGCGTCGCTGTCGGGGAAATAGCTTCCGATATCGCCCAGGCCCGCCGCGCCCAGGAGGGCGTCGCACAGGGCGTGAATGAGCACATCGCCGTCGGAGTGGGCCAGCAGCCCCTGGTGGTGGGGGATTTCCACGCCGCCCAGAATGAGCGGCCTGCCCTCCGTAAAACGGTGCACATCGAATCCATGGCCGATCCTCATCATGTCCCCTCCTCTTCCTGGCAGCGCAGAAACTGCTCAGCCAGATGGATGTCACCCGCGGTGGTCACCTTGATATTGTCCCGCCGCCCCGTGACCATCAGGGGACGCAGACCCGTAAATTCCACGGCGCTGGCCTCGTCGGTGATGGCGCATGGGCCCGCCCCGGCCCGCTCGATGGCCTCGATGAGCGCCCGCAGGCGGAACATCTGGGGCGTCAGGGCATGCCACAGGCCGCTGCGGTCCACCGATCCCGTCACGCACCCCCCCGCCTCCACGCGTTTCATGGTATCGGCCACCGGGATACCCAGCAAGCCGCCCACGGGATGGTCGCGCAGCGCCGAAATCAGCTTGCGGATATCGGCGGGATGCACGCAGGGCCGGGCCGCGTCGTGCACCAGAACCCAGTCGTTGTCAGGGACCCTTCCCCGCAGGGCGCGCAGGGCATTGAGCACGGAGAGATGGCGTTCGGCGCCGCCCACGGCCGTGAGCACCTCCACACGGGCCGGCAGGCGGATGCCGGGCCAGTGGGTATCATCCCTGGCAATCGCCACCACGATGCCCGTGATCTCAGGGACGCTGGCGAGGCGCTCCAGGGTGCGCTCGATGATCGTCTTGCCCAGCAAAGGGAGATATTGCTTGGGAAGCGCGGCATTCATGCGCGTCCCGCTGCCCGCAGCGGGCACCACTGCCCAGTACCCGCTCATGTGCCCGCGTCACTGCTCATCTTGCCGGGGTCCGGTGATGGCCTGGTAAAAGGTCTCGTCGTCCTTGATCATGCCGAGATCGCTGCGCGCGCGTTCCTCGATGGCGTCCAGCCCTTCGCGCAGATTGACGACCTCGGCCTCCAGGGCCTGGTTGCGCTCCTTCAGCGCGGCGATCTCCTGCTGCTGTTGCTCGATGGTGCGTTGCAGTTGCCACAACTCGGTCAGGCCGCCGTCTCCGAACCAGAAGCGGTATTGCAACAATACCAGCACCACGGCAAGGAGAATCAGCAGCACTTTCGTCATGTGGTGAAGGGTGAAACGCGAGGCGCGGGCCGGATGCCGATAGGGTGAAGTGGCCGCTTCAGACATGTCTTCTCACACCTCATGGCGGACCGGCGGTGTCAGCCGTCCATGACGGGCAGCGCCTTGCGGCCGGCGAAGGTGGCCCTGTCGCCCAGGGCTTCCTCGATGCGCAGCAACTGGTTGTACTTGGCGATGCGGTCGGAGCGCGACATGGAGCCCGTCTTGATCTGCCCGGCGTTGGTGGCCACGGCGAGATCGGCGATGAAGCTGTCTTCCGTCTCTCCGGAGCGGTGGGAGATCACCACGGCGTAACCGGCCTGCTTGGCCATGGCGATGGCCTCCAGGGATTCCGTCAGGGTGCCGATCTGGTTGACCTTGATGAGAATGGCGTTGGCGGCGCGGCGCTCGATACCCTCGCGCAGGATCTCCGTATTGGTCACGAACAGGTCGTCGCCCACCAGTTGCACCCGCTGGCCGATGCGCTCCGTGAGGGCGATCCAGCCCGCCCAGTCGTCCTCGGCCATGCCGTCCTCGATGGAGACGATGGGATACTTGCCGGTCCACTCCGCCAGGTAGTCGATGAACGCCTCCGAGGTGAGCTGGCGGTTCTCGGAGGCCAGGTGATAGCGCCCGTCGCGGTAGAATTCCGAGCTGGCGGGATCGAGGGCGATGGAGATGTCCTCGCCCGGACGGTAACCGGCCTGGGTGATGGCTTCCAGAATCACCTCCACCGCGGCCTCGTTGGAAGGCAGGTCCGGCGCGAATCCACCCTCGTCCCCCACCGCCGTGTTGAGGCCCATCTTGAGCAGCACCTTCTTGAGGGTATGGAAGACCTCGGCGCCCATGCGCACGGCCTCCGCCAGGGAGGGGGCCCCCAGGGGCATGATCATGAATTCCTGCATGTCGATGCTGTTCTCGGCATGGGCGCCGCCGTTGATCACGTTCATCATGGGCACCGGCAACACGAAGGGCCCTTCCCCGCCCAGGTGGCGGTAGAGGGGCACGCCCCGCTCCTGGGCCGCCGCGCGCGCGCAGGCCAGGGACACGGCGAGGATGGCGTTGGCCCCCAGGCGGCCCTTGTTGGGGGTGCCGTCCAGCTCGATCATGAGGCGGTCCAGGGCCTGCTGGTCCGATATGTCCTGGCCGAGAAGGGCCGCGCGGATCTCCGTATTGACATGGCCCACAGCCCGGGTGACGCCCTTGCCGCCGAAGCGCCCGGCGTCATCATCGCGCAGCTCCACGGCCTCGCGGGCCCCCGTGGAGGCCCCGGAAGGCACGGCGGCGCGCCCGCTGGCGCCCGTTTCAAGAATCACATCTGCTTCCACCGTGGGGTTGCCGCGGGAATCGATAATTTCGCGGCCGTGTACTTCAATAATTTTCGACATTATCTACCTTTACAGTAAGTTACATATCATTCTTGGCAAATTACCGCAGGCAGGGCACGGCACTGCGCTGCTGTTGGCGCACAGTTTACGCATTTCCCGCGGATAAGCAAAAGTTTGTTGCGAGGCATGGCCGCGAAACGCGCAAAGAACACGAAGATTGCGGATCGATCAATCTGGATGAGCTACGGCTTGTTCTATGGTCACCAGCAAATGGCTCACCTGGATCCGTGGGTTCAGGGCGGATGCAGAGCGCGAGCTATTGATTTCACAGTGGAATCAAAAAATCTCAGCTTCACCCATAGGTTAAGCGGGTATTTTTTGAACCGCTGTGGGATCAAGAGCTCGCGCTCTGCGCCGTCATGAACCCACGGATTCTGAGCTCAGGCATCCTTTTCCTCGTTTTGCCAAGAGCGGGCTTCGTGTGCTTCGTGGTGAAAGAATCACAAATCCGCCTCGATAAAGCCCCGCTCCTTCACGCACGCATCAATGGTCATGAGGGTCTCCAGCAACGCCTGGATGCGGTCCAGGGGCCAGGAATTGGGTCCGTCGCTGAGGGCGCGCTCCGGCTCGGGATGGGTCTCCATGAAAATGCCTGCGATGCCCGCGGCGACGGCCGCCCGCGCCAGCACCGGAACGAACTCCCGTTGTCCACCGGACACCTCTCCCAGCCCGCCGGGCTGCTGCACGGAATGGGTGGCGTCATAGACCACGGGACAGCCCGTCTCGCGCATCACCGCCAGGGAGCGCATGTCGGAGACCAGGGTGTTGTAGCCGAAGGAGACGCCGCGCTCGCACACCATGATCTGGTCATTGCCCGTGTCCCTGGCCTTGGCCACCACGTTCTTCATGTCCCACGGGGCGAGGAACTGGCCCTTCTTGATGTTGACGGGAATGCCCTGGCTCGCCACGTTCTGGATGAAATTGGTCTGGCGGCACAGGAAGGCCGGGGTCTGCAGGACATCCACCACATCGGCCACCTCCCCCAGAGGGGTGTCCTCGTGCACATCGGTGAGGATGGGTACGCCCACCTGCTGGCGCACGGCCTCGAGGATGCGCAACCCCTCCTCCAGCCCCGGGCCTCGGTAACTCTTCGCGGAGGAGCGGTTGGCCTTGTCGAAGGAGGATTTGTAGATGAAGGGGATCCCCAGCCTGTTGGTGATTTCCTTCAGCCTGCCCGCGGTGTCGAAAGCGAGCTGTTCGCTCTCCACCACGCAGGGTCCCGCAATGAGGAACAGGGGCCGGTCCAGCCCCGCCTCGAAGCCACAGAGTTTCATGAGATGCCTGCTACCTTCTGATCATGTGATTCGTTCAGCTTGCGCGCCGCCTGGATGAAGCCCTCGAAAAGCGGATGGCCGTCGCGGGGGGTGGAAGTGAACTCCGGATGAAACTGCGCGGCGATGAACCAGGGATGCTCCCGCAGTTCGATCATCTCCACCAGCTGGCCGTCGATGGAGCGCCCCGATACCCGCAGTCCGGCTTCCACCAGTTGATCGATAAAACGGTTGTTGACCTCGTAGCGGTGCCGGTGCCGTTCGGAAATGACCTCCTTGCCGTAGAGATGGGCGGCCAGGCTGCCCGAAGTGAGCCGGCAGGGCTGCGCGCCGAGGCGCATGGTGCCGCCCAGGTCGGACTCGCGGGAGCGTTTTTCGATGTGCCCGTCCGCCTCCTGCCATTCGGTAACCAGGGCGATGACGGGATACGGGGTGTTGGGATCGATCTCGGAGCTGTGCGCCTCGGCCAGCCCGGCCACGTGGCGCGCGAATTCCACCACGGCCACCTGCATGCCCAGGCAGATGCCCAGATAGGGAATGCCGTTCTCGCGGGCATAGCGCACCGCCTCGATCTTGCCTTCGATGCCGCGCTCGCCAAACCCCCCCGGCACCAGGATGGCGTCCATCTCGCGCAGTATGGACACGCCCTTGTCCTCGATGTCCACCGAGTCGATGTAATGGATCGTCACCCGCGTCGCCGTATGGATGCCGGCATGGTTGAGGGCCTCGTTGATGGACTTGTAGGCGTCAGCCAGTCCGGTGTACTTGCCCACGATGGCCACGTCGACCTCGCCCGTGGCGCGCTCCATGGCCTCGATGATTTCCTGCCACTCGCCAAGATCCGCGGCGGGCGCCTCCAGGCGCAGCTTGCGGGTCACGATATCGTCCAGTTCCTGTTCATGAAGCAGAATGGGAATCTTGTAAATGGTATCCACGTCCAGGGCGGAAATGACGGCCTTCTCCTCCACGTTGGTGAACAGGGCGATCTTGCGGCGTTCATCCAGGGACAGGGGCCGGTCGGACCGGCACAGCAGAATATCCGGCTGGATCCCGATGGACAGCAACTCCTTGACGGAATGCTGGGTGGGCTTGGTCTTGATCTCCCCCGCCGTAGCGATATAGGGCAACAGAGTGAGATGAATATACAGGGTGTTGTCGTGCCCCAGGTCGATACCCATCTGGCGGATGGCCTCCAGAAACGGCAGGGATTCGATGTCACCCACCGTGCCGCCAATCTCCACCAGGGCCACATCGGCGCCGTCCGCGCCCGCGATCAGGCTGCGCTTGATCTCGTCGGTGATGTGGGGGATGACCTGCACCGTGGCGCCCAGGTAGTCACCGCGGCGCTCCTTGGCGATAACGTTCTCATAGATGCGCCCGGTGGTGAAGTTGTTGCGCTTGCCCATGGTGGTGCGGACGAAACGCTCGTAGTGCCCCAGGTCGAGATCGGTCTCGGCGCCATCGTCGGTGACGAAGACTTCGCCGTGCTGGAAGGGGCTCATGGTGCCGGGATCCAGATTGATGTAGGGATCGAGTTTGATGAGGGTGACGTTCAGGCCGCGCGCCTCGAGAATGGCGCCCAGCGACGCGGAGGTGATGCCCTTGCCCAGTGAAGAGACCACGCCGCCGGTTATAAAGATGTATTTGGTCATGTGGAAACGGGAATGCGGAAACTGTATCGGACACACGGTACCAGAACACCGCGTTTTCCTCAATCTCAAAAGCGCTTGCCGGTGGAAGGTAGCGTGTAGACGGGTCTAGGGGGTGTTGCCTGACCGGGCTGCGCAAGCTTGGACGGACATGGCCTGGCCCGGCGGCACCGTGGCCCGGCCGGAAAATCAGAGGAACGGCTTTCAGGTCGCGCCCTTGGAATCCCGCTCTTCCAGTTCCTGCTGCAAAATGAGCAATTGCTGGTTCACGGCGCGCAGCTTGGTGGAAAGGGTTTCCGCCAGCAGCCTGAAAAAGACTGTGTTGAACTTGTCCCGGTCCGCCTCCTCCAGTTCGCTGATGCGCGAACTGTCGATGGCCAGGCAGATGGTGTCCGCGGTGGCCTCCACCGTGGCGGAGCGCGGGCGGTAGTCGATGAGCACCTGCTCGCCGAAGGCATCCCCCGGCGTATCGATCCTGGCCAGTTCCTGTTCACCCTTGCTGATGCTGACCTCGCCGGACAACAGGATGTAGACCCAGTTGTCGTACTCCCCTTCCAGGGTGATCACCTCGCCCATTTCATACTTGCGCAGCTTGCTGAAACTCAACAGCAGCTCCAGATAGCGCCGGTCCTCGCTGCCCAGCAGGGGCAGGTAGCCATATTTTTCGATCAGGTGCTCCCGGTTGGCGAGATAGGGGCTTTCTTCCATTCCCATGCTCCTCCGTTATCAGGCCAGTCCAGGATGGTCCTTGCGAATATGTGAAAGCAGGCCTTCCGACGCGGCCTGAATGAGATCCAGCACCCTTTCGAAGCCGCTGTCTCCACCATAATAGGGATCGGGCACCTCACTGTATCCCAGGCCGGGCGCGAACTCCAGAAAGAGCGACAAGCGGCTGCCGTGTCCCTCGGGCTCGATTTCCCGCAGATCCGCAAGATTGTCGCGGTCCATGGCCAGAATGAAATGAAAGTTGAAAAAGTCCTCCGGCGTGACCCGCCGCGCGCGCTGGCCGCTGAGATCGATGCCACGGCGCAGGGCGGCGGTCTGCGCGCGCGGGTCCGGCGGGTTGCCAACGTGATAGGCGTGAGTCCCCGCGGAGTCGATGATCAGCCGGTCGCTCAGCGCATGCTGTTCGACCAGGCGCTCAAACACGCCCTGGGCGGTGGGCGAGCGGCAGATATTGCCCATGCACACGAAGAGCACACATAATTTTTCATTATTTTTCAGTTCGTTATTCATGATTCCAGGGGCTTTCTGAGAGGATTGTACCGCCTTGCGGCTGTCCGGATCAAATGCCGGGTCCGCGCAGGGGATTCTTTTTTTCCCCCAGTTGGGGTAATCTAATTGTTAGACAATCAACAGGGCGGGTGTATAACATGGCAACGGCACAACCTCCATCGTTGACAAGACAGCAGGCGCAGTCACTGCGCCAGCTCATTGGCAGGCTGGCCCGCTATCACGGGACCCGGTACGAAATCATCGAAGTGCTGGAGGACGAATCCATGCTGGTCCTGGAGGACTGCGAGGATCACAAGACCATCCAGGCCGACCAGCATGGCGAGGCCCATCGCCGCGTGCCCCAGACCCTGTCTCTCCACATCCCCTTCCTCCCCGATGGCGAGCCTGACCTGGAGGCGGTCGGGTTGGACCTGATGGGCCTCGCGCCCGGCAACACCCACGGCGCGTCCCTTGAGCGCGCGCGCGACTGAGAGGTCCTTCCCGTCACCGCCAGGAGACAGATCGGACCCAGGCCCGGCAGGCCGGGCTTCGCTCAGCAACAGCCTGCCCCGCATTTCTCACCAGGATGGCGGGATGATCGCGTAGAGAATTGGAATCACAAGTGGATTCAAGGATCAAGTGAGGACCCGCCGTCCTGGTGAGAAATGCGGGTTACTATCCCTGATCAGCCATGGCCTCCGTGGCGCGCCGCAGATCCTCTTCCGTGTCCACGGCGGGGCCGGGACGTTGCGCGGCGACCGAGACGTGTATGCGGCGGCCGCGCCACAATACCCGCAACTGTTCCAGCGATTCCATGCGCTCCAGGGGACAGGCGGGCCACCGCACATATTCCCTGATGAACCCGGCGCGATAGGCATACAGGCCGATGTGGCGGTAGTGTTCGGCCTGCTCCGGCAGTGCTTCCGTGGTGATGGAAAAGGCCTCACGGTCCCAGGGAATGACCGCGCGGCTGAAATAGAGGGCATTGCCGGCCTCGTCCATGACCACCTTTACCACGTGCGGATCGAACAATTCCGCGGCGGTGGTGATGCGCTCGCACAGCGTGGCCACGGCGGCCCCGGCGTGCGCATGAAGATCCTCCGCCACCTGATGGATGAGCGAGGCCGGCATCAAGGGCTCATCGCCCTGCAGGTTGACCACGATGTGATCGTCGTCCAACCCCAGCAGGGTGACGGCCTCGGCAAGGCGGTCGGTGCCCGAGGGATGGCCGGGCGAGGTCATGATGGCCTCCGCCCCAAAACCGGAAGCGGCACGGGCGATGCGCTCGTCGTCGGTGGCGATGAATATCCGCGCGGCGCCGCTCTCCATGGCCCGCTCGTAAACGTGCTGTACCATGGGCTTGCCCGCGATTTCCACCAGAGGCTTGCCCGGCAGGCGCGTGGAGGCGTAGCGCGCGGGGATGATGACGGAAAACCTCAATCCACTTCCTCTTCGGCATCGAGGCGGCGCGCCTCATCCGTCAGCATGACGGGTATGCCGTCACGGATGGGAAACGCCAGGCGGTCCAGCTTGCAAATCAGTTCCTGCGCGTCTTTTTTGTAGACGAGCGTACCCTTGCAAATGGGGCAGGCAAGGATATCAAGCAGTTTTCTGTCCATCAGCTTCTCCTCCGGTGGTTTTGCGGGTCTGCCTTACTCTGCGGCCTCCCTGGTGGCCAGGGAAAGTTTTTCAATCCCCAGGTGACGCGCGGCGTCCATGGCCGTGATCACGAACTGGTGGGGCGTCTGGGCATCGGCATTGATGACGAGCGCCGTGTTGCCGCTGGCCTCCATCTCCTTGCGGAGCGCCCCGATAAGTGTCTCCAGTTTCTTGTTGATGACGGGCTTTTGATTGACGAAATAACGCCCCTGTGCATCGATGATGATCTCCAGCGGCTCATCCTCGCGCTCCATCTGGCTCACGGTGGACTCGGGCAGATCCACGGTGATTTCCGACTCGCGGGTAAAGGTGGTGGACACCATGAAAAATATCAGCAGCAGGAACACCACATCGATCAGCGGCGTCAGGTTGATGTCCGGGTCCTGCTGGGCGGCCTGCCGGAACCTCACTGCTCCCTGGCCTCGTTGCTGTCCATCTCACGGTCGCCGTGGATGACGGCCACCAGCTTCAGCGATTCCTGCTCCATGTCGATCACCAGTTGATCCACGCGGCCGCGGAAATAGCGGTAGAACATGAGCGTGGGAATGGCCACCGAGAGGCCCGCGGCGGTGGTGAGCAATGCCTCGGAAATCCCTCCCGCCAGCACGCCGGGATTGCCCACGCCCACGGTGGTGATGGCCGTGAACACCTTGATCATGCCGATCACCGTTCCCAGCAGCCCCAGCAGCGGGGTTATGGAGGCAATGGTTCCAAGGGTGTTGAGATAGCGCTCCAGCTCGGCGGCCACGTGACGCCCGGTTTCCTCGATGCTTTCCTTCATGACCTCGCGGTCATGATGAATATTGGTCAGTCCGGCCGCCAGGATGCGCCCCAGCGGCGAATTGCCGCGCAGGCTGGCAATGCGGCCCGCGTCCAGTTCGTTGTTCCGGGACCATCTCCAGATCTGCCCCACCAGGCCATTGGGACAGATCTTGCTGCGCTGCAGCGACCAGAAGCGCTCGGCGATGATGGCCAGCGACACGATGGAGCAGAGCAGGATCGGCAGCATCAACCAGCCGCCCGCCGTCATTAATTCATACACGATAGAATAGTCCTTCTGCTTGATCCGCTGGGTATCATACTGCCTTTTTGACACATCGGGAACTGCTTGCGCCAAACGGTCACAAAGCCCCGTTCAGTACGCTTCTCCAATAGCGCCGGCTTTCCTCACGGTAACTCCGGGGGCCGGAATATGCGCCCCGCCCGTCAATGCGCAGACTGATAGCCCCATGGCGGGCAGTATTGTAGTACCGGATGCCCGCCTCGTCGTAACGCCGCAGCACATCCGGCGCCGGGAGACGGAAGCGGTTGCGGTAACCGGCCGGTATCAGGGCATACCGGGGCGCCACCGCTTCCAGAAAAGCGCGGGACGAGGAAGTGCGGCTGCCATGATGGGGCGCAATCAGAAAGCGCGCCCGCAGATCAGGCCCCAGGCGCCGGACGAGTTCGCCCTCGGCGGCCCGCTCGATGTCGCCGGTAAGCAGAATACGGTTCCCTGGGGGGCCGATGCGCAGCACGCAAGAGTCGTTATTGCCTCGGTCCGCGCCTTCCACCAGCGGATGAATCACTCTGAAGTCGATGCCGTCCCACCGCCAGTGCTGGCCGTCACGGCAGGGTTGAACGCCGTCATGCCCGATCTCGTCCGGTACGCTGCTGAGCACGCGCCCGATGGAGATATTGTCGAACAGGGCCTGAGCGCCGCCCACGTGATCCGAATCGCCATGTCCCAGCACCAGGGTGTCGATATGCCCGATACCCTGCTGGCGCAAGTATGGCAGGACCACGGCGCTGCCGGCATCGAAGCGCTCGCTGAAGCGCGGCCCCGTGTCATACACCAGGACGCGGTCGCGGGTGCGCACCACCGCGGACAATCCCTGCCCCACGTCCAGAAGGGTGAACCAGGCCTCTCCCGGCCGCGGACGCGGTGGTTCGACCAGGAGCAGCGGCAGCAGCCAGACCACGCCGGTCCAGCGCCCCGGGAACCCACGGGGCGCCAACAGCAGCAGCATGCCCGCGGCCGCGGGTGCGAGAGTCCACGCCAGTGGGGCATGCTGGCGCCACAGGGCCAGATCCCGGCGCGACAACCAGTCCAGGAAAGGCAGCAGCCAGTCGAGAATCATCACGGCGAGACCGAGCACAAAGGCGCCCGCCGCCGGCAGCACGGTCAGGCACAGCGTGCCCGCCAGCACCAGGGGCACCACCACGAGGCTCACCACCGGCACGGCGGCGGCATTCGCCACGGGCGATATCAGGGGCACCTGCTGGAAGAAGAGCAGAAGGACGGGCGCCAGCCCCACGCCCATGACCACATGAACCCGCCACCAGCGCGGCCAGCCACGCCAGTTCAGGCGTCCGCTCATGGTCATGAGGATCACGCCCACGGCCAGGAAGGAAAGCCAGAAGCCCGCGGACATCACCGCCAGGGGATCGAACAAAAGGACGCACAACAGGGCGGCGGCCAGAATGTCCGATGGCCGCCGGCGGCGCTGCAGCAAGAGCCCGCCCATGACCACCATCACCATGATCAGAGCCCTCTGCGTGGGCACGGAAAAACCCGCCAGGGCCGCATAAAGAACAGCGCCGCTCATGGCGGCCACGGCGGCGGCCTTGGGCGATGGGTAGTAGAGCGGCAGCGCCCCTGCCCGCGACCAGGCAAAACGCGCCAGGAAAAAGACCAGCCCCGCCACCAGGCCCACGTGCAGGCCGGATATGGCCACCAGGTGGCTGGTGCCCGTTTCCGTCAGCAGCCGCCACTGCTCCGTGGTGATCCCGGTCCGCAGCCCTATGGCGAGGGCCGTAACGATTCCCTGGCTTTCCGCGCCCGCCAGCGCGTCCTGGATGGCGTGCCGCAGAACCTGGCGCTGACGATGCAGGGAAAAGGCTTCGTCGAGCCCGGGCAGACGGCGGTTGCCCGGATCCTTGCGCACATAGCCCGTGGCGCGCAAGCCCTTCTGGAACAGCCACCCTTCGTAGTCGAAACCACCGGGGTTCATGAACCCATGGGGACGCTTGAGGCGCACCGTCAGGCGCCAGCCCTCCCCCGCCCACAGATCTGGCGGCCTGCCATACCAGTTGAGGCGCACGACTCCGGGCGCCGGGTGATGCCGGCCATCATGCACGAGTGTCTCGACGGCAAAGTGAAAACGCGTCCGCACGCCATCGATCTCTGGAATTCCGGCTACCCTTCCGGTGACGATCACATCCTTCCCTTCGAGAGAGGGCTCGACACCGGTAGCCAGAATCAGATTTGCATGCCACAATGTCCAGAGGAATGCCACCGCCGCGACAATAACCACACGAAAACGCGGAAAAATAAAATACGGCACGGCGAACAAGGGTAACAACAGCGCCCAGCGAATATCCGGCAAGTGGGACAACTGCTGGAACAACAAGACGCCGCCCAGGAAGGCGAGAGAATCCTTTCTCATGAAACAGACTCCGTTCTGTTTATGCTTGGTTGCTGGCGTCAGATATGCATGACCCCCAGATTATGCCCAAGAGACTGCTCAAACGATTCATGCCGGAGCATCACGTCATCCGGGAGCATAAGCACCTGCGATGGCTGGGCGCGCACCTGCATGATCCCAACCTGTGGCACCTGAACCGGAAATCCGTGCCCGGCGCCTTTTCGGTGGGCCTCTTCATGGCTTTCGTCCCGGTGCCCTTCCAGATGGTGCTGGCGGCCATCGCGGCGATCACCGCGCGCGTCAATCTGCCGATTTCCGTCGCCCTGGTGTGGATCACGAACCCCCTGACCATGGGCCCCATCTTCTATCTGGCCTACAAGGTCGGCTCCCTGGCCCTGGGACAGGTTCCCCAGGATATCGAATTCGCGTTCACCATGGAATGGATGACCTCTCAACTGGAGGACATCTGGGCGCCCTTTCTCCTCGGCTGCCTCATTTTCAGCTCGCTGGCCTCCCTGACGGGCAACCTCCTGATACGCAGCCTGTGGCGCCTGCAGGTAAGAAAGAACTGGAGACTGCGCGTCGAGGCGCGAAGAAAAAGGCGGCGGAACACCCAACAGAACAGCGAGAGCGGGCCGTAGGCCGGGCGCCCCGCGCCTGTGCGACGGACACCTGAAAAAAGCCTTTCCCGGATCAACCCTCTCTCAGAACCCCCTCCTCCAGCACCAGCACCCGGTCCATGCGCCGCGCGAGGGCGGGCTCGTGGGTCACCACCAGCAGGGCGGAATCGTTTTTTGCATTGAGTTCCAGCATCAGCTCATAGACCTTGCCGGCATTCTCCCTGTCGAGATTGCCGGTCGGCTCATCGGCGAGGACGCATTGCGGATCCGTGACCAGGGCGCGCGCCACCGCGGCGCGCTGCCTTTCCCCTCCCGACAGTTCGCCGGGCTTGTGGGCGAGGCGCGCGCCCAGTCCCACCCGCTCCAGCAGCTCTCCCGCCCTGCGGCGCGCCTCCGACGGGGCCTCGCCCCGGATCAGCAGGGGCATGGACACGTTCTCCAGGGCGGTGAATTCCGGCAGCAGGTGATGAAACTGGTAGACGAAGCCCAGGCTGCTGTTGCGCAGGCGCCCCCGCGCCGCCACATCCAGGGCGGACATGTTGCGGCCGCCGATCCACACCTCGCCCCCGCTGGGCACATCCAGGCCGCCGAGTATATGCAGCAGGGTGCTCTTCCCCGCCCCGGAGCTGCCCATGATGGCCACGCGCTCGCCCGGCGCCATGACGAGGTCGACATCCCTCAGCACCTGGACCGCATTACCCCCCTCCGCATAGGTCTTGGCGAGATGACGGCATTCCAGGATGGGCGCGTCATTCATAGCGCAGGGCCTCGGCGGGCTGGGTGCGCGAGGCCTTCCAGGCCGGATAGAGCGTGGCCAGCAGGCATAGTACCAGGGCGATGCCCCCGATCCTGACCACGTCGCTCACGCGCATGTCGGATGGCAGTTCGGAAATGTAATAGACATCGGGCGAGAGAAACTGGATTTCGAACAGGCGCTCGATGGCCGGAATGACCGTGTCGATGTTCTGCGCCAGCGCGACGCCACCCGTCACGCCCAGCAGCACGCCCACTACGCCGATGACCGTCCCCTGAACGATAAAGATCATCATGATGCTGCGGGGGCTGGATCCCAGGGTCTGCAGGATGGCAATGTCGGCATGCTTGTCCGTCACCATCATCACCAGGGTCGAAACCAGATTGAAGGCGGCCACGGCGACGATGAGCATGAGGATGACAAACATGACCGTCTTCTCCATCTTGACGGCGCGGAAGAAGTTGACGTGTTGCTGGGTCCAGTCACGTATCCGGTAGCCCGCGGGCAGTTCGCTTGCGAACTGGCGCGCCAGATAGGGGGCGTCGAACATATCCACCAGCTTGAGGCGTACCCCGGTCACCCGCCCTTCCATGCGGAACAGCCTGGCGGCATCTTCCAGATGCATCAGGGCCAGGGCGCTGTCATATTCGTACATGCCGATCTCGAAGATGCCGGTGACGGTAAAACGCTTGAGACGCGGCAGCACCCCGACCGGCGTCACGTTGGCCTGGGGAGTGATGAGGGTCACCTTGTCCCCGACACTCACGCCCAGTGAAAATGCCAGGTCCTTGCCCAGCACGATGCCGAAACGCCCGGCCACGAGGCTGTCGAGGCGGCCGGCAATCATTTTCCCGCCCAGGCTGGATACCTGGTCCTCCAGGACGGGCAGCACCCCCCTGAGCACGGTTCCGGCCACCCGCCCGCCATTGCTGAGCATGCCCTCGGCATGGATATAGGGGGCAGCGCCCGTCACCCCTTCCCGGCCGCCCAGCGCATCGACCACCCCCCGCCAGTCATCCACGCCGCCCGGGCGCCCCATGACCGTGACATGGGATACCACGCCGAGAATGCGCTCGCGCAGCTCCTTCTCAAAGCCGTTCATGACGGAAATGACGGTGATCAGCGCCGCCACACCCAAGGCGATGCCCAGCATGGAAATCAGCGAAATGAAGGAGATGAAGTGATTGCGGCGCTTGGCCCGCGTATAGCGGAGGCCGATGTACAATTCCAGTGGCTTGAACATATGGCAGCATTAAAACACAAAATGCCGCGAAATGCAGACCCGCGCCCGGGCCGCCCTGAAGGCTCAGGCCGTTTCCGAGACGAACCCGCCCCGCGGCCTGTGGAAACTCAGCGAGAGAAACTCCAGGCCGATGTGATAGCCGCCCCCCTGGCTGTTCTCGATGCAGCTTGCCACGCGGGAAACCGAGGCCACCACCCGGCTGGAGATTTTGATGATCTGGTTGGGCTCAAGGGAGGATTCCAGCCTGATTTGCATGCCGCGCGGGGTGAAATTGCGTATGACGCCCTGATATCCCCGTGCCTGGGGCCAGCGCACGAACACCTGGACGCTGTCTTCGACAGCCAGCCGCTCCAGCGTGCGCTTGTCCCTGGAAGCTGGCGTCCCCACGGGCGGCGGTGGCTGCAGGGGGCTGTCGCAGCGGACACACGCGGGCATGCCACGGCCCGGCGCGCCGCAGAAAAAACACTGCTCAAGAAAAGGCGCATCATAGGGTGTGGCGGCAGCACCCTTCCGCCCCGTTTGCCCGCGCCCTGATTCCTGTTCCGGCGCGGGTTCCTCCTCCGTCTCATGGGGAGAGGCCTGACCGCCCCCCTGCTGCCGAGCGGCGGCGCCAAAACCGTTGGCCTTGTCATAGGCCGCCCGCTTCCGCTCGTCGCAAAGCACGGCCAGCGCCTCGTTGAGCAGGGCGGCGTTCCACTCCTCGCCCCCCAGATCCGGATGGCAGCGCAGCTTCTGCATCAAGGTGCGGTAGCTGCTTTTGATGATTTCCACGGGCGCGTCCCGCTGAACGTGCAGGATGCGGTAATAGTTGCGGCGGTTTTTCTTCATGCGGCCCCGTTATCAGATTCCAGTCTGTCCCGGTATCTGATATCGGCCGCCCGCGCGTGGTTCTGAAAGCCCCGGCTTTGCGCTAGGAGGCTGTCGGACTTAGGTGATCGTAGCGAGGCGAGTGGGAAATGGAGGACAGTTTTTCGATCATTTGAGGCGAATAGTGGTCGCTATTTAACGAAAATGATCGAAAAAATGGACCCATTTCCCGCCGCCGCAGTAGATTCATCCTA
>WGFB01000049.1 GCA_015492435.1 Gammaproteobacteria bacterium
ATGATGGACAGGTAGCTCGTGGCGCGTCCCGCCGGGGCGGCTCCGCCATGATGGGCCTCGTGCTCGGCCTCGCTGACGGCGCCAGGCCTGGAAGGGGACGGTTCCCCTCCGGATGGCGCCTTCATGCTGCCCGCGATCAGGTAGCGGCTCTTAGTATTACCCGCCAGCCCATGGGCATTCTCCAATTCCCCGATACGTTGCACGACGCGGTCGGCACGCAGGTCGATGACCACCACTTCGTTGCCTTCCCCGGTGGGCACGTACATCAGAGGCGCCGCGGCTGCACCACCCGCGGCCAGGCAGAGAAAAACAAGAAAGATTGTCACATGTGTCTTCATACTCCCCCTCCCCTTACGACTACCAGAACAGCCGGCTCCCGCTCAGGACGATTCGTCACCAACCGACGCGCACTGGGGCCAGCACTCACATCCCTTCTTGTACAATTCATCGCGCCGCAGGCCGACCACCAGTGGTTCTCTATCATGTCCGCCCAGCACCTGGTAGACATTGATGCTGCCCTCGTTGAAATAATAGGCCGAACCCGCCATGTACAGGCGCCATACCCGGTAAGTGGCCTCGCCCACGATATCCACCACCCGGTCCCGGTGAGATTCCAGTCTGCCGACCCAGTGGCGCAGGGTCATGGCATAGTGGCGGCGCAGGCCCTCCACGTCGATGATCTCGAAACCCGCCTTCTCCATGGCGTCGACAACGTTACTGATGCGCGTCAATTCGCCATCCGGAAACACATAACTGTTGATGAAACGCGTGATGGGGGTGTCCTGCCAGCCCGTGTCGTTGGTGATGCCGTGATTCAGAAACAGGCCACCGGGGGCGAGGATGCGCTTGATGATACCGAAATATCGCGGGAAATTGGCCACGCCGATATGCTCGAACATGCCCACGCTGACCACCCGGTCATAGCGGGCGTCCCGCGGCAGGTCGCGGTAATCCAGCAACTCCACCGTCACCCGGTCCTCCAGGCCTTCCTCCTGGATGCGCCGCCTGGCATGGGCCAGTTGCTGCTCGCTGAGTGTGATGCCATGGGCCTTCACCCCGAACTCCCGCGCCGCCCAGCACACCAGGGCGCCCCACCCACAACCGATATCCAGCAGGGTCTGGCCCGGCGTGAGGCGCAGCTTGCGGCAGATATAGTCCAGCTTGTCCCGCTGGGCGTCATCCAGGCTCTGGTTCTCATCGGCGAAATAGGCACAGGAGTAGACCATTTCCCGGTCCAGCCACAGGCGGTAGAAATCATTACCCACATCATAATGGTGGGCAATGCTTTCCCGGGTATTGCGCCGCTCCTCGCGCCCGGCGCGGATTTCCTCCACGCTCCTGGCATGATGATGGCGCGGCAGCCTGAAGGCCTGGCGCATGGCGCGCAGCTTGAGCGGCCAGGAAAGCTCCAGATCGCGCACATAGGACAAGAGATCGAACAACTGCTCCGCATCGCCCTCGATATCGGCATCCGCGGCCAGGTAATCTTCGGCCAGGTGGACCACGTTGCGGTGCAGCACCAGCTCGCGCAGCACCGAAGGGTCCTTGAAAACCACCGTGCATGGAGCATCTTCCGTCCCCACGGCCAGTTCTCCATTCCACAGGCGCACCGCGACCGGACCACGGTATCCACCCAGAACCTGGCTGACTATCGCCCTGCCCGCCGCGGCGACCGCATCCTGCTCATGACGCTGTTCATTCATGGCAACATTCTCCTCCTGATCGACTCAGCCAACCCTCTGGCATGCCTCATCCTGACAGGGATTCTATTCCTGTGAGCCGCCTGCAAGTTCAATAGAACCCCTGCAACTCTCCGTAGATGATATTCTCCAGCGTCCCGTATTCGCTGGCGCCGGGACCATCAAAATACTGCATCCCAAGGGACAAGTCGATGTTTCCGGTGGGCGAAAACACCAGGCGCGGGCTGAAGAAGCGGCTGCGGTCGTCGAGATTGAGGATCAGGAAATTGTCCCAGCGCAGGATGGGCGTCAGGTCATAGGCCAGATAGAATCCGCCGTAATAGCGCGCCAGGCTCAGTATCTCTCCCCTCAGCAGGCGTCCGAAATCGTATTCCGCCGCATCGCCCCGGCCCTGGCCATTGAAATACAGTTCCATATTGAGCGTCAGGGTATTGGCGAAGCTGCGGTCCGCCCCCAGCACCAGGCGCGTGTAGCCGCCGTCTTCCCTGGATTCGGTGCGCGTCGCCTCGCCACGCAGCCCGATGAGGCCCAGTTGGCCGGCGAAATCGAAGCCCATCATGTCATCGCCGGTGAAGCGCCCCGCCGTCAGCGCCAGATCGAAACCCGACCAATGGCTGCGCCAGCGCAGGGCGCTGCTGCCGCCTTTGCGCTGCCGGGCCTGTACCAGGCTGAGGCGCGACAGGTCGCCATAGTCCCAGGTGAAGAGCATGGCATCGGCACCCTCGCGCTCCTCCCGCTCCAGTTGTATGGGGTTGAAGGGGTTGAGTATATCGACGGGATTCCAGAACAGGGCGGTGCCCCAGGCGAGGCGCTGGCGCCCGATACGCAACCCGGCGCGCTCACCGGCAAAGCTCAGGGAGGCGCGATACAGTCTATGCCGCCCCTGGATACGGCTACGATCCAGGTAAGTGCCCTCCCAGTTGAAATAGGTATCGCGCTCCAGCGCATCCAGGGTCTTGAACTGCTGGGTATCCAGATAGCTGCCCAGCAGTATCTCGTTGTCGTACTGGATGTCGAAGGAGACATACGCCCCCACCCCGCCATTCAGCCTGACCCGCAGGCGGTTGAGATCCGCCACATAGGACTCGCGGGGCCCGAAGAACGGCAGCGTGCGCGAGGCGATCAGCAGGTTCTTGTAATAGCCGCCCACGCGCATATCCTGCGGGAGGCCGGCCAGCGTGGCGCTGCACAGCAGGGCCAGAAACGCCAGTATTGCAGCCTGGAAACCCAGTCTCCTGCAACGGTGCTCACACATGGCGAATGGCGCGCACGGGTTCCAGGCGCGCGGCGCGCGCGGCGGGATAGAGCGCGGCCAGCAGCCCGACGAGAAACAGCACCAGGGTCGGCAGCCAGACATGCGCCGGCATCAGCAGGGGATAGACCGTGGCCGTCATGCCGGGAATGGTCTCTGTAATGCCGGCGAAAGAAGCCAGGTTCATGCCCTGCCCCCCGAAATAGGCCACCAGCAGAACTCCCAGCAGGGCGCCCGCCACAATGCCCGCCAGTCCCAGTATCACGGACTCATAGATCACAATGCGCAGGATCTGCCATGGCTGGGTGCCGAGAGCCATCATCACGCCGAATTCCCGGGTGCGCTCCAGCACCGACATCAACAGGGTATTCATTACGCCCATGGCGACCACGACGAACACCACGCCCAGCACCACGTAGAAATCGAGCCGGGTAAGATCGATCATCTGCACCACCACCGGCAGCAGTTGCTCCCAGCTCTGCACCACGTAGGGCGTTCCGGACAGGGCCCGCTTCAGGTCATCCACCACTTTGCCCAGCGCGCCCCGCTCCCGCAGGGCCACGGCAATGGTGGAAAGCTCGCCCTGGGCGAAGCCCAGCAGCTCCCGCGCCGCTTCCAGGCCGATGAGGCCGAGGCCGCCATCGAACAGCTCGTTGCCGGTCCTGAAGACCCCCGTCACGCGGTAGGCCGCCGAACCCAGGCTGCCATCGGCGAGTTGCACGGTGACCACCAGCTTCTCGCCCGGCTCAAGGCCCAGCTTGTCCATCAGCTTGCCGCCCAGGACGATGCCGCGCGGATCGTCCCCGGACAGGTAGCGCCCCGCGATGAGGGCGCGCTGCAACACGGTGACCTCCTGTTCCAGCCGGGGATCCACGCCATGGAGCAACAGCGGTTCGGTGGCGGTGGGACTGCTCACCATGGCCTGTACCTTGACGCGCGGCGCGGCGGCGCGCACCCCGGGATGCGCCCGCAGGCGTTGCATGATGGCCCCGGCGCCGGTAATGGTCAGGGCGGGCGACAGCTCATCCCGGAAACCCTGCCGCTCCACCTGCAGGTCCCCCGTGAGATAACCGGTGGAGTTGCCGATCATTTGTTCGAAAAAGCCGTCGGCAAAGGCATACAGAAAAAGAAACGCCGCCAGGCCAAAGGCTGTGGCGCCGGCGGTCAGCAGGGCGCGGCGGGGGTTGCGCAGGATGCCGCGCGCCGCGATGCGCCAGAACACCCCGCCAGCCGCCGCGCCATGCCGTAAAGCCCTGGGGCGCGGCGTGCGCGGCGACTCGCCCGGCAGGCCGCGAATGGCCTGCACCGGCTCCAGGCGGGCGGCGCGCCAGGCGGGATACAGGGGCGGGATCAGGCTGATGAGAAAGACCAGCACGGACAGCAAGGCCACGTGATCCCAACGCACCATGGGATAGACCGTGCCCGACAGGCCGGGCATGGTTTCCATGGCCTCCGTGAACTGCCCCAGGTAGAGGCCGCTCCCGGCCAGGGACGAGGTGATGGCCACGCCCAGCACATTGCCTGCTAACAGACCGGCCAGCCCCAGCAGCACGGACTCCGCCACCACCACCGCCACGATCTGGATCTGGCTGGTGCCCAAGGCCATCATCACCCCGAACTCACGGGTGCGTTCCATGACCGCCATGAGGATGGTATTGCCCACGCCGATGGCGACCACCACCAGCACGATGAGCAACACCACATAGGTCACCGCCTCGTGGAAACGCACCATCTGCACCATGGAGGGTAACAGCCTGGGCCAGTCCAGCACCTCGTAACGGGGCCCCAGTTCGGCGCTCATGCGTGATGCCACGGCTTCCGCCCGGGCGCGCTGATCCAGGCGCACCACCCATGCCGTGGCCCGGTCCCACAGCACGTACAGCTCCCGCGCCGCCTCCAGGGGCAGGAAGACATAGCTGCCGTCCAGGACGTCGATCCCGCTGTCGAACAGCCCCACCACCCGGTATCGCCCGGCTCCCAGGGAACCATCCATGGCCTGGGTGATGAGCACCACCTGATCGCCCACGCCAAGGCCCAGGGCCGCCGCGGTCTTGTCCCCCAGGAGTATGCTTTCGCCATCGCCGGGGCGCAGGTAGCGGCCCGCCACCACCGACCGGTCGATGGTCGTCACCCCGGGCTCCAGTGCGGGATCCACGCCCACAACGATGACGCCGCGGGACTTGTCGGCGCCGCTCAACAGGGCCTTGCCCTCCACGCGGGGGGCGATGGCCGCCACATGGGGCAGGGCGCCGAGGCGGCTGCGCAGTTGCGGGTCGTCGCGCATGGCCTTGTACAGGGCCTTGTCCTCGTGGAAACCCTGCTGGTGCACCTGGATGTGCCCCGAGATATAGCGCGTGCTGTTGTCGATCATCTGCTCATTGATGCCGTCGATGAAGCCCCAGATGAAAATCAGGGACGCCAGGCTGAGCGTGATGGACGCCAGGGTGATGAGAGAGCGGCGCGCGTTGCGCAGCACGTTGCGGGCGGCAAGGCGCAGCAGTTTCAC
>WGFB01000050.1 GCA_015492435.1 Gammaproteobacteria bacterium
CTGCCGATCATGAACTCCAGGTTGCTGGCCTTGAGGGTCCGGTGCAGGGTGCTCAGGCTGATGTCGTAACTGCCCAGGCGCTCGGGATCGATATCGATGGTGATGCGGCGGTTGCGCCCGCCGATGATCTCGGCCACGGAGATGCCGGGCAAAGGCGTCAGTTGCTCCTTGACACGCTCGACAATGCGCTTGAGCATCAGGTCGTCATAGTGATGGCTGGAGAAGGTGAGGGTCAGCACGGGCACGTCGTCCACGTCGGTGGGCTTGACCAGGGGCTGGGAGGCGCCGGGGGGAAGGCGGTCGAGGTTGTGCATGAGGCGGTCATAGAGCCGCACCAGGCTGGCCTCCTTGTCCTCGCCCACCTCGAACTGCACGGTGATCATGCCCAGGCCGTCCCGCGCCATGCCATAGGTGTGGTCGACGCCGGGAATCTCCTGCAGCACCATCTCCAGGGGACGCACCACGAGATTGAGCATTTCCACGGGCGTGGCGCTCTCCAAGGTGACGAAGACATTGGCCGCCGGCACGTTGATGTGGGGGTTCTCCTCGCGTGGCGTGATGAACAGGGCGAGCACGCCCAGGAGGAGAATGAGCAGGCTCGCCACGGGGGTGATGATGGAGCCCATGGCCGCCTTGCCGAAACGGCCGGCGATGTTGAGCTTGTCGTTCATGGCGCGGCGGGTGACTGCCGGGCTGGCTGCCCTGTGCTGGCGGCGATGCGCGTGCCGGTGTAGACGGGCGCCTCGCTGGATACCACGATGCGCTCACCACTGCGCAGGCCGGCCAGGACTTCATATTGTCCGTCGATCTTTCTTCCCAGGCGCAGCATGCGGAAGTGGGCGATATCGTTTTCATCCACGATATAGACCCCCGGGATGTCGGCCCGGGTGACAATGGCCTCCGCGGGTATGAGCAGGCCCCATTTGTAGCCGATGGCGAATTCGGCGCGCGCGAACATGCCGATGCGCACCCCCGAGGTGTCGTCGAGCGCCGCCTTGACGAGATAGCTGTGGGTCCTGGGATCGCCCGAGGAAACCACCTGGGTGATGGTGGCGCGGGTTCTCAGGCCGGCGGCGTCCACGATGACCACGATGCGGTCCCCCACCTGGACCTCCTTGATATGGTCTTCCTTGATGAAGGTTTCCAGGACGATATTGTCCGGATTGTCGATGCTCAGGATGGGAGCGCCCGGTGTGGTGATGTCCCCCGCCTGCTTGTATTTCTTCACCACCACCCCGTTCACGGGTGACCTGATCTCGGCATATTGCAACTGGACGCCGATGCGTTTCTCGTTGGCCTGCGCCACGCGCATCTCCTCGCGCGCCACCTCCAGTTCCACCTCGGCCTTCTGGAACTGGCTGAGGGGGATGAGGCGTTTCTCGTACAGGGTCCTGAAGCGCTCGAAGTCCTGTTCGGCCTTGTCGGCGCGGGCCCGCGCCTGGGCGCTGCGCGCCCTGGCCTCGGCCAGGCGGGCCTCGATTTCCGTGGGGTCGATGGTCAGCAGCAGGTCCCCTTTCCTCACCGTGCTGCCCTCGCGTACCTCGAGGTCGCGGATATAGCCCATCAGGCGCGAGGCGATCTCCACGCTGTTATCGGCGATGAGGGTGCCGCTGGTGTTGTAGGTTTCGGTGATCTCCTGGGAGGCGATGGTGATCACCTGGGCCGGAATGATGGGAGGCTCGGGCGTGCCACGCGGCGGGGCATGCTCCGTGCAGCCTGCCAGCAGGGCCAGGAACAGCAAGAGCAGGGCGGTGCGCGAATGATTCATGATGTTCCGGCCTCCTTTCCCGGCTGTTTGCAATATACCGCCTTGAGCGCTTCCACGATACGGACAAAGCCGTCATCGGCCAGGCGGTAGTAGATGTGCTGGCTGCGGCGCTCGCTGTCGAGGACGCCCAGCAGGCGCAGCTTGGCCAGGTGCTGGGAGAGGTTGGGCTGCGAAACCCGGGTCAGGGCCTGCAGCTCGCCCACGTTCCTGGGGCCTTCCGTGAGATGGCAGAGAATGGCCAGGCGCAGGGGGTGGGCGATGGCGCGCAGGCCGTTGGCGGCGCTTTGCAGGCTTTGTTCCGGGAACAAGGTTGTCATATTGAATTTATCCAGGATATTTCGTTCTATGCAGGAAATTGAATTAACTGGGGTTTTGATGTCTCGTGCTCTAATATATTAAATTCATAATATATTAATTATCTAATATATAGGATAAGTGGGCGCAATGCAAGCCTTGCAGGGGAAAGGGTAGGGG